>NZ_JBVHQM010000022.1:0-140992 GCF_055567415.1 Streptomyces sp. NPDC026575 | reverse complement strand
CTCTTCACCATCCACCCACGGGAGGGGACAGACCGTAGGACGAAGTCCGTAGGGCTGTCACCGCACCCGACAAACAACCGCCCGCCGCCAGGCGCAACGGCGAGAAACCACCACGGCGGGAAAGCCGACAACGTGGGAAGCAGGCCAAGCGCAGCGAAAGGTCAAAACAATGGTTGCTGGCCCGGAAACGGCGGTTCCTCCGGATCGAAGAGGCGTTCCGCGGGGGCCATCAGGGGGGCGATCTTCCGGGAGCCGGGACAGGAGATCAGCTCCAGTCCGGTGCGGCGGCCCGGAGGGTCGTGACGGGCGAAGCGGCCGCCGACGACGGCGATCTCTCGGGTGCAGACGGGGCACGCGCGGCGGGGTGACGACATGACATCAGTGTGACCCAGGCCGGCGTGCGGCAGGGCAGCCCCCCGAGCCGCCGACCACACACCGACGCGTGCGGGCTCAGAACGCGTCGGTCGGCACATACGTCCCCCAAACCCCCCGCAACGCCTCGCACACCTCGCCCACCGTCGCCCTCGCCCGCAGCGCCTCCCGCATCGGGGGCAGGACGTTGTCCGTGCCCTCGGCGGCCTTGCGCAGGTCGTCCAGGGCGCCGGTCACCGCGCGGCGGTTGCGGCGGGAGCGGAGCTGCGCCAGCCGCTCGACCTGCTGGGACTCGATCGCCGGGTCGACCCGCAGCGGCTCGTAGGGCTCCTCCTCGTCCAGCTGGAAGCGGTTGACGCCGACCACCACGCGTTCGCCGGCGTCGGTCTCCTGCGCGATCCGGTACGCGTTCCGCTCGATCTCGTCCTTCTGGAAGCCCCGTTCGATGGCGGCCACCGCACCGCCCATCTCCTCGACCCGCTGCATCAGCGCGACGGCCGCCGCCTCCAACTCGTCCGTCATCGACTCCACGGCGTAGGAGCCGGCGAACGGATCGACGGTGGCGGTCACATCGGTCTCGTGCGCGAGCACCTGCTGGGTGCGCAGCGCCAGCCGGGCCGACTTGTCCGTGGGCAGCGCGATGGCCTCGTCGAAGGAGTTGGTGTGCAGCGACTGGGTGCCGCCGAATACCGCGGCCAGCGCCTGGACGGTGACCCGGGCGAGGTTCACCTCCGGCTGCTGGGCGGTGAGCTGCACCCCGGCGGTCTGCGTATGGAACCGCAGCATCTGCGACTTGGGGTTCCGCGCGCCGAACTCCTCGCGCATGACGCGGGCCCAGATCCTGCGCGCGGAACGGAACTTGGCGACCTCCTCCAGCAGCGTCGTGCGCGAGACGAAGAAGAACGACAGCCGCGGTGCGAAGTCGTCCACGTCCATACCGGCCGCCACGGCGGTGCGTACGTACTCGATGCCGTTGGCGAGCGTGAAGGCGACCTCCTGCGCGGGCGAGGCGCCGGCCTCGGCCATGTGGTAGCCGGAGATCGAGATGGTGTTCCACTGGGGGATCTCGGCCCGGCAGTACTGGAAGATGTCGGCGATCAGCCGCAGCGAGGGCTGCGGCGGGAAGATGTAGGTCCCGCGTGCGATGTACTCCTTCAGCACGTCGTTCTGGATCGTGCCCTTGAGCTGACCGGCCGTCACTCCCTGTTCCTCACCGACCAGTTGGTAGAGGAGGAGCAGCAGCGCCGCCGGCGCGTTGATCGTCATCGAGGTGGACACCCGGTCCAGCGGGATCCCGCCGAACAGCACCCCCATGTCCTCGACGGAGTCGATGGCCACCCCGACCTTGCCGACCTCGCCGGAGGCGATCGGGGTGTCCGAGTCGTGGCCCATCTGGGTGGGCAGGTCGAAGGCGACCGACAGCCCCGTCGTGCCGTGGGCGATCAGCTGCCGGTAGCGGGCATTGGACTCCCGGGCCGTGCCGAAGCCCGCGTACTGCCGCATCGTCCAGGGCCGTCCGGTGTACATCGACGGATAGACGCCACGCGTGAAGGGGTAGCCGCCCGGCGCGCCGAGCCGTCGCTCGGCGTCCCAGCCGGCCAGCGACTGCGGCCCGTACACGGGCTCGATGGGCAGACCGCTCTCGTTGTACCGGACACCGCCCGATTCCTGCGCCATGGACGTACGCCTTCCCACCGGTTGACCGTTATCCGCTCTTACGCCATGTATTACCCGTTGTTTTACGCCTTGCCCTCAGCATGCCCGCAGGTTCGCCACGCCGCAGCGCTGGGAAGCATCTCCGGTGGCCGATCGGGATCGCCGAGATCCGGGGGTAGCGCATGACGCGGAGCAGCGGAAGACGGACGATGCCGGCGACGGCCGCGGTGCTGCTGGTGGCGGCGCTCGCGGTGGGCTGCCGCCCGGTGACGGTCGCCAAGACCGGCGCGCCGGACGGCAAGGGAGTCCGCCACGCCCCCACCACCCCCGCCCCGCCGCCACTGGGCCGGCACACCCCGCCGCCGGCCCGCGCCACCCACCCCGCCCCGCGGCCGGTCATGGCGCTGGGCTCACAGGGCGCGCGGGTCCGCGAACTCCAGGCGCGACTGGCCCAGCTGGGGCTCTTCGCCCACTCCCCCACCGGCTACTACGGATCGCTGACCACCGCCGCGGTCCGCGCCTTCCAGCGGCAGCAGGGCCTGCCCCGTACGGGCGCGGTGCAGTCCGCGGCCTGGGGCGCCCTGCGCGCCCGCACCCGTCAGCCGACGCGGACGGAGCTGCGTCCGGCCACCGCCCGGCCGATAGGCGTGCTGGACCGGCGCTGCATGCAGGGCAGGGTGATCTGCATCAGCAAGCGGTCCAACACCCTCACCTGGGTCGTCGACGGCCGGATCGCCTCGGCGATGGACGTCCGCTTCGGCTCCCAGTACACCCCCACCCGCGAGGGCACCTTCCACATCACGTTCAAGAGCCGCCGGCACGTCTCGACGATCTACCACACGGCCATGCCGTACGCGATGTTCTTCAGCGGCGGCCAGGCGGTCCACTACTCCGCGGACTTCGCCGCCCGCGGCTACACCGGCGCCTCGCACGGCTGCGTCAACGTACGGGACAAGGCGAAGATCGCCGCACTGTTCGGCGAGGTGGGGAAGGGGACGAAGGTGGTCGTCTACCGCTAGTCGTCTACCGCTGGGTGATGTCTCGGCCCGGAACGGCGAGTGCGCTGCGGGCCGGGCCCGGTGCGCGGAGGGGAAGAGAAGGGCGCGGGCAGGGCCGGGGGAACGTGCCCCGCCCGCGCCATGTGCGCTGAGCCGTAGGTACGGGGGGAACCCCGGCTCCTCGCGCAGCCGATGACCAGTCGGCTTCACTCAGTACTGCGTCACCGGCTCGAAAAACGTCACACCTAGTTGGTGGCCGTGGCGCTCGGGGTCGCGCTCGGCGTGGCGCTGCGCGGTTGGACGACCGACGACGAGGACCCGGGTGCCGGGGTCGAGGCGCCGGGGGCGGGTGACTGGGAGGGGTCGTGGTCGTCGTCCTCGTCGCCACCGGAGCCGCCGCCGCTTGCGGACCCGCCGCCCAAGCCATCGTTGTCACCGGAGCCGCCGCCGCTCTGGTACCGGTCCAGATAGGCGCGGCAGAAGGCGTGCACCTTCTCCGGGCCGCCGGCCTTGCTCTCCAGTCGCTGCACGGTCTCGCGGTCCATCTGGCGGTTCTTGCCCGACTCGTAGTCCCGGCAGAGGCTGAGCAAAAGTTTCTTCTTGCCGCCCTTGCCGGATCCGCCGTTGCCGTCGCCGCCCGGCTTCTGGTCCTGGCCGCGGCCGTCGGGCGTGCCCTTGCCGGGTCCCGGGGTCGCGCCGTGGCTGCTGCCGGGGGTCGGGTCGCCGTCGGGGCCGGCGGTCTTCCCGCCGGACGAGGGGTCGGGGGTCCGCTCCGTCGTGCCGTCCGTCTGGGCGCCGGGCTCGCGGGTGTCGAACGGCCCGGGCGTCTCGACGGCGGAGACCGTGGAGGCCGGTTCGGGATCGTCGCTCCCGCGGAACGGGCTGTGCAGTACGCCGGTGCCGGCCGCGACGGCGACACCGCCGAGGGCACAGGCGGCGAGGGCCACGACGAAGCCGCGCCGGAAGGGGCGGACGACCCAGGGGCGTTCGGCGACGCCGGTGGCGCGCGCGCCGCGTACCGCGGTCCGGCCGACGGCACCGCGGCCGCGCGAGCCGGCGCCGGCGGCCTGGCGGAACGCCGTGACGGCGGCCTCTTCACCTGGCAGCGGGGCGGCCCCGGACGTCTTGGCGTCGACCGCCGCGGCGGCCTGAAGCAGCTGTTCCAGTTCGCGTGCGCCGTCGCCGTGCCGGGCACCGACCGGTTCACCGCGCAGCAACTGCTCCGCGGCATCCTTGTCGAGCCAGTTGTACCGGTCGTCGGCCATCACATGTCCTTCTGCGTTCGTGCGGCCGTTTCCGTCACACCTGGTACGTACGATTCCGCCACGCCGTTGCGGCGTCTGCGGCCCTGCACGGGCACTCCGTCGATCGTCCCGCCGCCTCCGCGCGGCCCCCGCGCGGGCCTGCCGGACGGGGCGTCCTCGCCCGCGTCGGCACCGTCTTCCGCGCCGCCGGCGTCGGCGCCGTCACCGCTCCCGGGGCCGCCGTCCGGCGGGTCGCCGATCAGTTCGGCGAGCCGGCGCAGTCCGCGGTGTGCGGCGGTGCGCACCGCTCCGGGGCGTTTGCCGAGCACCTGCGCGGTGCTCTTGGCGTCCAGTCCGACCACCACCCGCAGCACCACGGCCTCGGCCTGGTCCTGCGGAAGGCGGGCTATCAGTCGCATGGTCCGGCCGGTGCCGAGGGCTTCCAGCGCCTCGCCGGCGGTGTCGGACGCGCCGGGGGTGTCGGCCAGTTCGCTCTCGTCGCCGCCGATCGCCGGGCGCCGGCCGCGCATCCTGATGTGGTCGAGCGCGCGATTACGGGCAATTCGGGCGGCCCAGCCGCGGAAGCGGTCGGCGTCGCCGCTGAAGCGGGAGAGGTCACGGGTTATCTGCAGCCATGCCTCCGAGGCGACATCCTCGACGTCCGCTTCGCTCACCAATGTCCGCACATATCCCAGAAGTCGGGGATGTACGGCGCGGTAGACGGTACGGAACGCCGCCTCGTCGCCACCCTGCGCCGCCTGCACGGCCACCGTCAGCCGACGGTCGTCCGGCTGAATGTCGTCCCCTCGCACGGGTCCATCCTGTCGCACGTGGAATGTCCGCCGCCCGGTCCTTGCTTGCTTTGCCTCGTTGCCCGGCCGTGTACGCCGGCTACCGTCCGGCCCAGGTCGGGGCAGGTCGGGAACCCCGGGTAACCCGGCTGTTCCCGCTGACCGTAACCCGTGCACCAACCGGCACCGAACCCGGGACGGCGCTGCCGCCCCCGTCGACCGAGCGCCGAGCCGAGGAACACACGGCGGCCGACGCACCGGTGGGACGCGCGCACGGATCCATCTGCAGCTCCCGGGAGGGCGGCTTCTTTCGGCCGCCCCGGCGGCGCGACCACCACGCCATTCGGCGCGGATCCGCACGTTACGGGCCTGGCCGGGCCCGCGTCCAGACCACTGGCGGTACCCCGCCTGGCACCGCGTGTGACGCTTTCGCGCCGTCTGGCGCTGTACCGAATAGAGGGCCGTCACGGCCCTTCACGAACGACGGCCGGGGCCTCTCCTGTGGGGGGTGGCGGCCCCGGCCGTCCTCGTGGGCCCAGGCCGTCACGGAGCCTGGTGCCGAGTTCACCACCCGCCGTCGACGACGACGTCACCCCGTATGGGGAAGGTGGCGGCCCCGGCCGTCCTCGTGGGCCCAGGCCGTCGCGGAGCCCGGTCGGCCTCGTTTCTCTCACCCGTTTCTTACCGGGTGACTCTCCTTTCTCACCGGGGCGCCTCTCACACCCGGTTGGCCAGCGCCTGGAACTGCGACCAGGACAGGGCGGGCGTCCGCGGGTCCCAGGTCTTCTGTGCCAGCGCCGCCAGCGGCAGCCGGATCCCGGCGGCCACCTGCGCTTGCGTCTGCGCCTGCGCCCGATCGCTCCAGATCGCGAAGCGCGCCCCGGGGATCCGGTCCGGCCCGGTCATGCTCGCGGGCACCGAGACCGGCTGGGTGCCGCGCAGCACCTTCGGGGTCCAGCTCTCGTAGATCCGCCGGCCGGTCGGGTAGAAGAACTTGTTGGGCTCGCCGAGGACGTAGTAGAGGTACTCGTCGTTGAAGTTCAGCACGGTGCGGCCGTCGCGGAGGAACCCCGCGGGGTCGCGCTGGCCGCCCTCCCTGCCGGTCCAGTAGGCGACCACCCGGTTCTTGTCGGCGCTCACCGCCGCGCTGGAGAAGAATCCGTCGTTCCATGCCTCGATCCGGTTCTTGCCCCGCTCCTCAACGGTCTTCTGCCGGTCGTTGAGCCAGCCGGTCGCCAGGTCCTTGATGGTGCCGCCCGCTCCGTACTTCTGCTGTGCGGCCCGGGTGAGCTGCGGATACGTGGTCGACGGCGTGGAGGACAGCAGCGCCTGGTACTCGTCGCCGCCCAGGTGCCAGTAGGCGGGGGCGCCCTTGGGGTTGGTGAACAGATCGCTCATCTCCTCCAGCAGCGAGTCGATCAGCGGGGCCGCCTTGGGGTGGGAGATGTCGATCGCACCCGGGACCACCGTGCCCGACGCCTTGCGCAGCAGAAGGTCCTGATGGTTCCTGAGCACGGCGCCCAGGTGGCCGGGCGAGTCCAGTTCGGGGACGACGGAGATGTGCAGGCTGCGGGCGAGCTTGATGATCTGGCGCACCTGCGCCTTGGTGAGGTGGTCCGTCGAGACGACCTCGGGGTGGGTGTCGCTCTGGATGCGGAAGCCCTGGTCGTCGGAGAAGTGCAGCTGGAACTGGTTGAGCTTGAGGTCGGCGATCTCCCGCAGGCGCGCCTCGATCCAGTCCTGACTGAAGGGCTTGCGGGCGTTGTCCAGCGACATCCCGCGCTGCGGGCGGTCCGGCCGGTCCTCGATGGTGCCCTCGGGGAGCCCGCCGGCGGCGCGCACGGCCTGCTTGACGGTGCGGGTGCCGTAGAAGATTCCGGCGTCGGTCGGGGCCGTCAGAGTGAGCCGGGTCCCGCGGGCGGTGAGGGTGTATGCCTCGTCGGCCGCGCTGTCGACCGGCACGTTGTCGGCGGTGCTCCTGCCCGTCGCCTTCACCTCGATGTCGCCGGGCCGTACGGTCTCGTCGCCGTAGACGACGGCCAGTCCCCCCAGGTCACGGGCCATCAGCTGCGCCTCGTCGGCGACGTTGCTGTGCTCGCCGGCCGGGACCACCACACGGGCCTGCTTGGTCGGGCGCCAGCCGCGCCCGTCGGCCCGGCGGAACTCGCGTACGGCGGGGATGACCTGCGGCGTTCCGGTCACCGGTGCCCAGGTCGGGGTGGCGGCCGCCTCGGGGTTGACCTTGGCGCTGGTGCTGCCGGGCGGTTCGGTGTCCGCCGTGCCGGAGCAGCCGGTGAGCAGCAGCGCACCAGTGAGCGCCACGGCCGGGAGCGCGGCGCGTGGCGGCCGCTTCGGGTTCGACATCGTGCAATCCTCACTTTTCGGGGCGAAGGCATTGCCAGGTGTGCGGAGCCGGTCGTCCGTCGAACGCGCGGAAGCTCTCTCGTCCGGGTGAAATTCGCGCATCCGTCGGACAGTGGCCGAGAACCATCGTTAGCGTGGCGCTCTCTTGTTCGTCACCCCTTTCTCAGGGCTCTCCTTGGAACCGCCGGGCACCGCCGGGGTGTCATGCCACACACACCACCGCCACACCCGTCGCCGAGGCCACGCGCGTCCCGGCTCCGGTCCGCTCCCCCAGCTTCCGTCAGCCGCCCGCCCCGCACCCGTCGAACAGATCCATTCGCATCCGTCCGAGGAGCCCACGCTGTCCGGTGACACCCCGGCCGCCCGGCCGACGACGCTGCACCCCCCGCGAGCGCTGTGGTGCGGCATCCCCACTCAGACCGGCGTCCCCACCCAGACCGGCGGCGCCGCCCTGGCCCGCCCCGCGGCCCGGGGACTGGCCCGCCTCAACGCGCTGAGCTGCGACGACGCTCTTACCGCACTGCTCGGCTGCTGCCACAGCCGGCGCTGGGCCGAGCGGGTCGCGGCACACCGCCCGTACGCCGACACCGCGGCCCTGCTCGCCGCCTGCGACCAGGTCTGCGACGGCCTCCCGGCGGCCGACCTCGACGAGGCGCTCGCCGGCGAGTCCCGCCCCCCGCTGCCGCTGACCGCCGCCCGCGGCCCCGGCATGCTCGCCGCCCACACCGCGCTGCGCGCCGCGCACACCGAGTACGAGCGACGCTTCGGCCATGTCTTCGTGATCTGCCTGGACGGCCTGCACGAGGACGAGATCCTCGACGAGGTCCTGTGCGCCCTGCGCGCCCGGCTGGGCAACGCCCCCGCCCGGGAGCGCGCGGTCGCCGCCGACGAGCTGCGCCGAGTGGCCCGCGGCCGACTGGCCCGGCTGGCGGCCTGAGGGCGGCCCCCGGCGCCGCCGCGGCCCGAGCCGACCGCCGTCCGGCGCCCCGGAGCCCGGGTAGTGGCGCCGTACGCGCGGCAAATCGGCTTCCTCCCCGTGTGATAGCCCGTTGGTGCCTGTTTGATCACACCTAAGGACCCCCGCGCGAGGAACCGACAGCTCGTCGATACGATGACGAGCGGCCGGTGGACCGTACCCGGCCGGGCCCGACCGACAGAGAAGCCGGCGCGGCCCTAGTCCCCGCTCCCGGAGGGTTCTTCCGTGCCGGCTGGAACGCTGTACCGCGGCCGGGAAGGCATGTGGTCCTGGGTGGCTCATCGAGTCACCGGCGTCCTCATTTTCTTCTTCCTGTTCGTCCATGTCCTCGACACCGCACTCGTACGCGTCTCCCCCGAGGCCTACGACAACGTCGTTGCGACCTACAAGACGCCGATCGTCAACGTGATGGAGTACGGCCTGGTGGCCGCCATCCTCTTCCACGCGCTCAACGGCCTGCGCGTCATCGCCGTGGACTTCTGGGCCAAGGGCCCGAAGTACCAGAAGCAGATGCTGTGGACCGTCGTCGGCGTCTGGGTCGTGCTGATGGCCGGTGCCTTCTACCCCGTGCTGCAGCACACCCTGCGCACGCTGTTCGGGAGCTGACGCGAGATGTCTGCTGAAACCACCTCCGCAGGTGCCACCGCGGCGGGCGCGACCGACGGCGTCTCGCTCTACGACGTGGACAACCCGGCTCCGGTCATCGAGGCGCCGCGCAAGCGCACGAACAAGACCGGCAGCGCGTCTCGGGGCAACTTCGAGATGCAGGCCTGGCTGTTCATGCGGCTGTCCGGCATCGTGCTGGTCGTCCTGGTCCTGGGTCACCTGCTGATCCAGCTCGTCCTCGACGGCGGCGTCTCCAAGATCGGCTTCGCCTTCGTCGCCGGCCGCTGGGCCTCGCCGTTCTGGCAGGTCTGGGACCTGCTGATGCTGTGGCTGGCCATGCTGCACGGCGCCAACGGCCTGCGCACCGTCATCAACGACTACGCGCAGCGGGACAACACCCGCTTCTGGCTGAAGATGCTGCTGTACACCGCGACGGTGTTCACCGTCCTGCTGGGCACGCTGGTGATCTTCACCTTCGACCCGAACATCTCCTGAAGCCGGGGCTGACTGGAACCATGCAGATCCACAAGTACGACACCGTCATCGTCGGCGCCGGCGGCGCGGGAATGCGCGCGGCCATCGAGTCGACCAAGCGCAGCCGCACCGCGGTCCTGACGAAGCTCTACCCGACCCGCTCCCACACCGGCGCCGCCCAGGGCGGTATGGCCGCCGCCCTCGCGAACGTCGAGGAGGACAACTGGGAGTGGCACACCTTCGACACGATCAAGGGTGGCGACTACCTGGTCGACCAGGACGCCGCCGAGATCCTGGCGAAGGAGGCCATCGACGCGGTCCTCGACCTGGAGAAGATGGGCCTGCCGTTCGGCCGCACCCCCAAGGGTGAGATCGACCAGCGCCGCTTCGGCGGTCACTCCCGCAACCACGGCGAGGCCCCGGTCCGCCGTGCCTGCTACTCGGGCGACCGCACCGGCCACATGATCCTCCAGACGCTGTACCAGAACTGCGTCAAGGAGGGCGTGGAGTTCTTCAACGAGTTCTACGTCCTCGACCAGCTGATCGTCGAGGAAGCCGGCATCAAGAAGTCCGCGGGCGTCGTCGCGTACGAACTGGCCACCGGCGAGATCCACGTCTTCCAGGCGAAGTCGGTCATCTACGCCTCCGGCGGCACCGGCAAGTTCTTCAAGGTGACCTCCAACGCGCACACCCTCACCGGCGACGGCCAGGCGGCCTGCTACCGGCGTGGACTGCCGCTGGAGGACATGGAGTTCTTCCAGTTCCACCCGACCGGCATCTGGCGGATGGGCATCCTGCTGACGGAGGGCGCCCGTGGTGAGGGCGGCATCCTCCGCAACAAGGACGGCGAGCGCTTCATGGAGAAGTACGCGCCGGTCATGAAGGACCTCGCCTCGCGTGACGTCGTCTCGCGCTCCATCTACACGGAGATCCGCGAAGGCCGCGGCTGCGGTCCCGACGGCGACCACGTCTACCTGGACCTCACCCACCTGCCGCCGGAGCAGCTGGACGCCAAGCTCCCGGACATCACCGAGTTCGCGCGGACCTACCTCGGTATCGAGCCCTACACGGACCCGATCCCGATCCAGCCGACCGCGCACTACGCCATGGGCGGCATCCCGACCAACGTCGAGGGTGAGGTCCTGGCGGACAACACCACCGTCGTCCCGGGCCTGTACGCCGCCGGCGAGGTCGCCTGCGTCTCCGTGCACGGCGCCAACCGCCTGGGCACCAACTCGCTGCTGGACATCAACGTCTTCGGCCGCCGGGCCGGCATCGCGGCCGCCGAGTACTCGGCCACCACCGACTTCGCCGAGCTGCCCGAGAACCCGGCCCAGCAGGTCGTCGACCAGGTCGAGCGGCTGCGCAACTCCACCGGCACCGAGCGGGTCACCGAGATCCGCAACGAGCTGCAGGAGTGCATGGACGCCAACGTGATGGTGTTCCGCACCGAGCAGACGATCAAGACCGCGGTCGAGAAGATCGGCGAGCTGCGCGAGCGGTACCTGAACGTGTCCATCCAGGACAAGGGCAAGCGGTTCAACACCGACCTGCTGGAGGCCATCGAGCTGGGCAACCTGCTCGACCTGGCCGAGGTCATGGCGGTCTCCGCGCTGGCCCGCAAGGAGTCCCGCGGCGGTCACTACCGCGAGGACTACCCCAACCGCGACGACGTCAACTTCATGCGGCACACCATGGCGTACCGCGAGGTGGGCGCAGACGGCGCCGAGTCGATCCGCCTCGACTACAAGCCGGTCGTGCAGACCCGCTACCAGCCGATGGAGCGTAAGTACTGATGGCAACCCCGACCCTGGACAAGGCGGCCGAGGCCGGCCAGCCCGAGCCCGGCTTCGCCGACTCCCCGTACATCACCGTCACCCTCCGGATCCGCCGGTTCAACCCGGAGGTCTCCGAGGAGGCCAGCTGGCAGGACTTCCAGCTGGAGATCGACCCCAAGGAGCGCGTCCTGGACGCCCTCCACAAGATCAAGTGGGAGCAGGACGGTTCGCTGACCTTCCGCCGCTCCTGCGCCCACGGCATCTGCGGTTCGGACGCCATGCGGATCAACGGCCGCAACCGGCTGGCTTGCAAGACGCTGATCAAGGACATCAACCCGGAGAAGCCGATCACGGTGGAGGCCATCAAGGGCCTGACCGTGATGAAGGACCTTGTCGTCGACATGGAGCCCTTCTTCCAGGCGTACCGCGATGTGATGCCCTTCCTGGTCACGACGGGCAACGAGCCGACCCGCGAGCGCCTGCAGTCCCCCGAGGACCGCGAGCGCTTCGACGACACCACCAAGTGCATCCTGTGCGCCGCCTGCACGTCCTCGTGCCCGGTGTTCTGGAACGACGGCCAGTACTTCGGCCCGGCGGCGATCGTCAACGCGCACCGCTTCATCTTCGACTCGCGTGACGAGGCCGGTGAGCAGCGGCTGGAGATCCTCAACGACAAGGACGGCGTCTGGCGCTGCCGGACGACCTTCAACTGCACGGACGCCTGCCCGCGCGGTATCGAGGTCACCAAGGCGATCCAGGAAGTCAAGCGCGCGCTGATCACCCGCCGCTTCTGATCCCCTCGGCGATCCGGGCCCGGGTCCGGACGCCGATGAGCGCCGGCACGTTGCCGAGGGCCTCGCTTCCGTACAGCCGGAAGCGGGGCCCTTCGGCGTGCTCGGGCGCCGCCGCCGGATACACCAGCACCGGCGGCAGCTCCTCGTCGACCAGCGCCACCGGCTCGTCCCGGCAGAAGTACGACGGGACGAACACCAGCCCCCGGCCCTCCAGATGCAGCTCCCGTTCCACCGGGTAGTCGACCTCCAGTACCGGTGGCCGCCACCGCATCGCCGGCCCGAACGTCCGCAGCATCGCCTGCGCCCCGGACTGCGCCAGCGCATGCACCCGTAACGCCCGGTCGGCGCCCACCTGTTGGGCGATCCTCGGCCAGCTCGGGGCGATCGCCAGATGGTGGTACGTGCGCAGGCTGCGCGCGAGGTGCCGCAGCGCGGCCGGCTCCCCCGCCGCGATCCGACGCGCCCACCCCGGCAGCGCCCGGTGGCCGGACAGCAGCGTCACCTCGGCCCGCAGCCGTCTGCGCGAGGTGCTCATGACGGCCTCCAGCCCGGGTTCGACCCCGTCCAGCGCCGCGAACGGCGTGAGGAAGTCCGGGAAGTAGCCGTGCTGGGGCACCAGCGGCAGCAGCGTCCGCAGCGGCCCCGGGCCGTGCCGCACCGCATGCTGCCGCCAGCCGGCCAGCGCGGGCTCGGTACGGGACTCCCGCAGCGCGTGCAGGCTCAGCACCGTCTCCCACAGCGGGTCGGCCCCGTCGGCCACTCTCGTACGCGTCAGATCCTGTCCGGTGAAGTGCACTCGCAGCACATCAGCCCCCTGCGTCCCCGCCGTTCCCCCGAACGGCGTGCACACGAGGATCTGTCCGACAGGTGGCTTGTGGCAAGCGCTCGAACGGGTTCCGTTGGGCCCGCGCCGCCGGGCAGGGGCGGCTGCTCCCCGCTACTCCCCGTCCAGCACCTTGTCCAGGAAGGCGTCCAGATTCCGCATCGTGCGGGCGATCCGCTCCTCCAGCGGCAGCGTCTCCTCATGCCGCCCGGCGAGCTGGGAGCGCTTGCGGCCCCGGACGTAGAGCGAGCACGCCAGGTCGGCGCAGAGGTACGTCCCCACGGTGTTGCCCTGCCGCCCCGCCGGGCCGGCGCGGCGCGCGGCGAGCAGGGCGACGCCGGAGCCCGGGTGGCCGGTCACGCACACCGAGCACACCGTCGTCTTGGTGAAGGAGCGCCGCACGCCCTGCGGCACCCGCAGCGTCACCCCGATCAGGTCGTCGCCGCGCGGCGCGACCAGATAGCTCCGGTCCGGCGCACCGGGATCGCGCCACCCCAGGAAGTCCAGGTCCGCCCACGGCAGATCGGCCAGGCCCGCGGGCAGGTGGAGCCGACTCGCCTCCCCCTTCGAGCAGTTCACAAAAGAGGCACGTATCGCTTTTTCACCCACGGGATCCATGGCACCGAAGCTAACAACGCGACTGCGGCCCCGTCGCGCGAATTTCCTCGCGCGACGGGGCCGCAGGGGCGGTTTCCGGCCGGCTCAGCCCCAGGACTGGCCGCCGGAGCCGCCGCGGCGGCGGACGGCGAACACCACGCCGATGACGATCCCGGCGACGACCAGGACACCGAGGGCGATACCGCCGATGAGCATCACCTGGTCCTTGCCGCTCGCCGGCGGGTCGGGGTCGGCACCCTTGTCGGCGCCGGGGACGACGCCCTTCTGGGGCGCCTTGCCCTGCGGCATCGGCAGCGGCCCCTGCGCGGGACCGGCCGCGATGTCGCGCCGCAGGGCGGGGCCGGGCTGGATGAAGCCGTAGCCGTAGTGGCTGTCCGGCAGCTTGAGGTGCTTGTCCTTCTCGGCCTGGGCCAGGCCCGCGGTCTTCACCAGGCGGTTGGCGATCTGCCCGGGGGTGAGGTCGGGGAACTTCTGCTTGAGCAGGGCGGCGGCGGCGGAGACGTAGGCGGTGGCCGCGGAGCTGCCGTCGGCGGTGCGGTAGTCCGCGTCGCTCTTGCCCATGGCCACCGGGATCTTCACGCCGGGGGCGAGCAGGTCGAGGGTGGAGTTGGCGTTGTTGTCGTCGTCCGCCTCGCCGAACTGGTCGACCGCTCCGACGCCGATCACGCCGGGGCAGGCCGCCGGGTAGTTCTTCTTCGGCAGACCGTCGTTGCCGACACCGGCCACCACCACGACGCCCTTCTCCAGCGCGTAGTGGATCGCCGCGCAGTCGTCGGCGCCCGGGGTGCTCTCGACGTACGACATATTGATCACGTCGGCGCCGTGGTCCACGGCCCAGCGCGTGGCCGGCCCGGAGTTCTTGAACTCGGGGACCGGGAGGATCTTGGCGTCGGGTGCCAGTCCCCGCACGCCCGCGGAGCCGCCGGGGCCGTGTCCGTGGCCGGCGATGATCCCGGCCATCGCGGTCCCGTGGTCGCGGACGTCCTCCTTCGGCCCGAGGTGCTCGGCGTTCTCGTCCTGGGTGGCCTTGCCCCAGTCCGGCCCCGGCAGGAACTGCCCGGTCAGGTCCTGGTGCGTGGTGCGGAATCCGCTGTCGAGGACGGCCACCGTCACGCCCTTGCCGGTGGCCTCCTGCCACAGCTGACGGGCCCCGAACGCCTCCAGCGGCCACAGATCCTTGCGCACCTGGTCCGCGGATGCGGTTCCGCCCGCGGCCAGCAGCAGCGCCCCGGTCAGCGCAGCCCCCGCCGTCGCGCGCAGTGTTCGGGTGACCCTCATCCTTCGCTCCTTCTTGCTGTGCTGCCCGGGCGGCATTCGTTCCGTCCGAGAAATGGCCCCGCACTGCTGAGTGCGGGGCCATGCCTCATTGGCCGCATGCGACGTTAGCGCCGGCCTACTCGATGACGCGAGGGGCCACATTACGCTTCGAGGCCCAGGTCTCCTCGTCCTCGACGAGGTAATCGGGGCGCTGCCCGGTGGTGCGCTCCTTGTCGCCCTTCTTGTCCTTGCCCTTGGCACCGGCGGCGCCCGCCTGCATGCCGCCGCGGCTGCGGTGCAGACCGGAGCCGCCCTGCTTCGCACCGCCCGCCGGACCGCCCGGCCTGCCCATCAGACCGCCGCGGGTTCGCGCCTGCGGACCGCGTCCGGCCGCGCCCTTGGCGCCGCCGGCCTTGCCGGCCCCGCCCGCGGCACCCGGCATCCCGCCGCCGCGCACCCCGCCGGCGCCCGTGCCGCCACGGGGCACGCCGATGACGCCGGACGGGACCATGCCGCCGGGGAAGCCACCCGTACCGCCGGGCCCGCCGTGCGAGCCGCCGGTCGATCCGCCGCCGGGGCCGCCTCCGCCGACCGTCGGCGGGGCGAGGGTGCCGCCCTGGACGCTGTCGAGTCCGGTGTTCACCGGAAGCTCGGGCCGGCTGATCTTCGGGCCGTCGAACCCTTCCGGAACCGCGCCGCCGCCCGCCCCGTTGAGCCGGTTCGGCGCCGGCGCCGACGACGGCTTGGGGTGCGTGCCGCCGACCACCGGCATGTTCACCGGCGCGGGCGCGGGCCTGGAGGAGGGCTCCTTGGGCCAGTCGCCGCTGGGGCCGCCCGGATCGACGCCCTCGTGGAGGACCCCCGCGTGGCCGTCGTAGTTGGCGGCCAGCTCGTCCATCACGATGACCGCCTCGACCTGGCGCTCCTTGCTCAGGGACAGGCTGTCCCTGTTGAGCTCCAGCGCCATGCGGGTGTCCATCTTGGGGTCGGCCATGTCCCGCTTGAACTGGCTGTCGTCGCCGCTCTCGTCGGTCGCCCGGTCCACGACACCCGGGTCGTGGATCTTCGACATGGCCTTCTTGGCCTCGCGGAGGTTGTGGGCGACGCCGAGTTCGGGGCCCGTGGTGCGGGTGCCGATCAGCGTGCGCTCGACGACCCGGGCGTGGCCGTAGGTCCGGTCGATCTTCTCCAGGACCTTGCCGGCCTCCTTGCGGAACGCCTTGGCCGCCGAGCCCTCCCAGTGCGCGGTGGCGTGGTCGACGGCGTCCATGAACGCCTTGCGGATGCCACCGCTGCCGTCCTGGCCCGCGAGCCGGTCGGCGGAGGCGCGCCAGTGTCCGCCGGAGGTCTCGATCGTGTCGGGGTTGGCGTTCTCGATCATCGCCCGGAGCGCGTCGAGGCCGTGGTGGTGGAAGTCGGAAGGAGACCGCCGGGTGGGGGTGTGCCCCTTGAACGACTTCAGCCGCTCGTCCCGCTCGTGCTCCTTGCGCTGCCGCTCCATCGCCTTGGCGCTCTCCATCTCCTGCTTGGCGTCAACCACGCAGGCCCCCCTTCGTCTTCATCTCCGCCTCTCGTGCGTGCATCGCCCCGGCCCGTCAGCCGTTCATCGAGGTCTTGGCGTCGTGCTCCTGGTCCTCGTACGCGCCCCGGCTGGCTTCCGTCTTCTCACCGAACTTGTGGATGAGGTCCTGGAGCGCGTTGATGACCTGCGACATGTACTCCTGCATGTCGTCGTGGGCACCGGCGAGGTCGTTCGCTTCGAGGAAGTTGATCCCGAACGCGGACTTCGGGATCGTGGTGCTGTACTTCACCTTCTGGCTGGGCTCGTCCATGTCGGCCCGCAGGCGCCTGAGCTGGCGTACGACGCCGTCCAGTTCGTCGAGATCGACCTTGAACCGCTCACTCATTTACCGCTCCCCGTTTCCCCGCGTGCCCCGCTCGCCCCCTCGCACCGCCTATGAATCCGCCACGCTAAGGGCAATATAAAGTCAATAAATACTAGGGAGTCGGCCCCCTCGATCGCAAGATCGAAAGTCAGGATCTGTCCGATTTAGTGCGGGATCGCACCACACTTTGTCGACGGGTTGTTACCTGGGCGGCGCAACCTCTGCACAGCCCGATCACGCCCGCAGAGCGGCCAGTTCGACCACCGTGACGTCCGGCGGCGCCCCCACCCGTACGGGCGGACCCCACGCACCCGCGCCGCGCGTGACGTAGAGCTGGGTGTCGCCGTAGCGCTCCAGACCGGCGACGGTGGGGTTGGTGGCCTCGGCGACATAGGTGAAGGGCCACATCTGCCCGCCGTGGGTGTGCCCGGAGAGCTGCAGGTCCACGCCGTAGCGGACGGTGTCGTGGATGGTGACCGGCTGATGGGCCAGCAGGACGGCGGCCCGGGAGGGGTCCCGGTCGCCCAGGGCCCGTTCGTAGTCCGGACCCGCGTGCTCGCGCGCGCCGGCCAGGTCGTTGATGCCCGCGAGGTCGAACCCGGGCAGCTCGGTGCGCGCGTTCTCCAGCGGGTGGATCCCCAACTCCCTTACGTGGTCGACCCATTGGGCGGCGCCCGAGTAGTACTCGTGGTTGCCGGTGACGAAGTAGGCGCCGTGCCGGGAGCGCAGCTCGCGCAGCGGCTCCGCGGCCGGGGCGAGGTCGGCGACGCCGCCGTCGACCAGGTCGCCGACGATGGCCACCAGATCGGGAGCGGTCCGGTTGATCGTCTCGACCACGCGCCGGGTGTGGGCGCGGCCGAGCGTCGGCCCCAGGTGGATGTCGCTGACGACGGCGATGCGGAAGCCGTGTGCGGCGCGCGGCAGTTTGGCCAGCGGAACGGTGACCCGTTTGACGGACGGGCCGCGCAGCGTCGTCGCCGTGCCGTACCCGACGGTGGCCGCGGCGGCCAGGGACGCGCCGGCCGCGACCGCCCGCGCCAGGAACAGCCGCCGGGGCGGCGCGGGGAGCGGCGGCAGCGCGGGCGTACCGGGCGGCAGGAGGGTGGGGGCCGAGGAGGGGGCCGGGGCGGAGGGCGGATCGGCGGGGGCCTTCCGTGCCGGGACGGCGGCCGACGCCGCCGAGGCGGCCGCGGGGGCCTCCGCCCCGCCGGCCTCACCCGCCCGGGACACCCGCGGCCACACCGCCCGTACGGCCTCCCCCGCCAGCAGCCCAAGCGTCAGATAGACCACCAGCGCCAGCCAGAGGTATCCGGGCCAGGCGAGCGCCTGTTGGACGGCGAAGGGCAGGCCGACGCGTCCGGAGAGCGGTGCGGCCAGCGCGATCAGCGGCAGCGCGCAGAGCGCGGCGGTGCCCGCACGGCGCGGCCGGCCGCCCGGCGCGGTGGTGTCGCGGACGAGCCGGCACCACAGGTACCGGTGCACGCCGAAGAACAGCCCGAGAACCGGGACCACGATCAGGGCGAAGATCACGGCGCCTCCCCTGGCAGTTGCGTGCTCTCCCAGCGGAGCACGCTATAGCCCCGGCCGAGCGGGACCGCCACGGGCACGCGGACCGGCCGGGCACCCGGCGGCGCGGCCGACCGCGTCCGGCCGGCGGGAAGGCGGGTCAGCACCGCCGAGCCCAGGGCGGAATCGAGCAGCGTGGCCAGATAGCCGCCGTGCACCGTGCCGTCACCCTCACCGGCCCCGGCACGCTCCGCCGCGCCTTCCCCGCCTGGTTCACCGGCTACGTCTTCGCCCAGCGCCGATGAACCGGCGCCCAACTCGGGGAAACCGCACGGCCGTCGGCGGCATCCTGGGTACCGCACGCACCGCACGGCACTCCCGGATCCCGGAGACGAGGCACTCATGGCGACCACCACACCCGACCCGCGCCACGGCGGCACCCGGGACGGCTCGGACGACGGAGCACACGGCGCCACGCCGCCGGACCGGCAGGACCGGATCGTCGCGACCATGACCGCCCTCCAGGCGGACCTGGCCCGCTCCGAGGGCAAGGCGAGCCTGCTGCTGGCCTTATCCGGGGCGGCGCTGGTCGCACTGGTCTCGGCGGCCGGCGGCCTCCGCCTGCCGGTGCCCGCCGCCGTGGCCGGGGCGCTCGGCACCGCCGCGCTGCTGGCCGCGACCGCGCTGCTGCTGCTCGCGGTCCGCCCCGACCTCGGGGGCGGTGGCTGGACCAGCTGGTCCCGGCTGAGCGTCGAGCAGCTGCGCGAGCGGCTGGCGTCCGGCTACCAGGTGGACCATCTGAGGTTCATGGCCGCCCTCGCCGCCCGGAAGTTCCGGCTGATCCGGGCGGCGGTGGACTGCCTGCTCGCCGGCCTGGGCCTGCTGGCACTGACGGCCGTGCTGATGCGGACGGCCTGACCGGCCGCCCCCCGCCGCGGGACACGGGGCCACCGGCCGGATACTGGCAGGACAAGGCTCCCCCGCAGCTAAGGACACACCCCATGAAGCTCAGCCGCCCGGTCTCCTGGTTCCTCCTCGCCTTCGGCGTCTGGTCATGGGTGGTGTGGACGACCTTCGTCAAGAATCTGATCAAGGACGCCAGCGGGCTGGCCTTCGATCACGGGAGCCCCACGGCGTACTTCTGGGTCCACCTCGTCCTCGCCATCACCTCGTTCCTCCTGGGCACCGCCATCGGCGTGATCGGCTTCCGGGGCCTGCGCGCACTGCGCCGGGAGTCGGCGGGGACGGCGGGCACGGCGGCGAAGGGCTGACCGCGTCGCGCACCCGCTCCGGCGGCCGGGGCCCGCGGGCGGCTGAGGCCCGCGCCCCCTCTTCCCGCGCGGGCCGTGTCGCCGTACCGTCGAAACATGGCCCGTAGGCCCGCAGGGGATTCCCTGCGGTAGTCACCCGCCCCGACCGCTCGACCGTCCAGGTCACCGCGGCCGGGGCGGTCGCTTGAGTGCCGTTCGCCTCCGCCATGGCCCCACCGGACGCCGGGCTCGGCGCCGGACTCCCCTCGGCCCTCCCGCGCCCCGGCGCCCGCCATGAGTGATGTCACATCCCGGACGGACTGCTTTGGGCCCCTGATGTGGGATCCCAACCGGACCGGCTGACGTCTTTGAACCCGTGGACTGTCTGCCGATCCGGCAGCCGGGCGGCAACACGCACGGTCTCTTACGCTCCGACCTGCTCTTTCCTCCAGTCCCCGCGGTGATGGCCAGTTATTTGTGAAAGGTGAGCCAGATGAACCAGCTCCACCCCCCGAAGGCGAGCGGGAATCAGCACACGGGGCGGGAGGGCGTGATGCGTTCCAGTAGGGGCAGCGGCTCCATCCGGCGGTCCGCAGGGGCACTCTTCCGTGGGGTGCTGTCGGCATCACGGGCAATGGGGGGTACGTTCAGCGACGTGCCGACGACCTTCCGTGCCTCCCCGGCTTCCCCGACCCCGATCACACCGACCGCCTCCACCGCGCCGAGCACCGCCGGCGTACCCGGTGGCGCCGGACGTGCGGCGCGCAGCGGCCTTCCCGTGCGCACCGTCGCCGCACTGGCCGCCTCCGGGCTGCTGGCCACGCCGCTGCTGGCCGGCACCGCGTACGCCGATCCCAAGGCACCCGCGCCACCGGCGAAGATGTCGCAGATCGGCGGGGACCGGCTGGGCACGCCCGGCGTCCAGGTGCAGCCCAGGCCCGGTGCGCCCAAGCTGCCGGGGCCGGACGCGCTGACCGCCCGCTCGTGGATCGTCTCCGACGCCGAGTCGGGCAAGGTGCTGGCCGCCAAGAACCCGCACTGGCAGCTGGCGCCGGCCAGCACGCTGAAGATGCTGTTCGCGGACACCGTGCTGCCGAAGTTCCCCAAGGACCGGAAGTACACCGTCAAACCCGCCGACCTGGCGGGCATGGGCGTGGGCAGCAGCCTGGTCGGGATAAAGGAGAACCTGACCTACACGGTTCACGATCTGTGGCTCGGGGTCTTCCTGCGCTCCGGCAACGACGCGGTGCACACCCTCTCGGCGATGAACGGCGGAACGGAGGCCACCGTCATGCAGATGCAGAAGCACGCAAAGGAACTCAACGCCAACGACACCCATGTGGTGACGCCCGACGGGTACGACGCGCCGGGGCAGGTCTCCAGCGCCTACGACCTGAGCCTGTTCGCCCGGTCGGGCCTGGCGAACGCCGACTTCCGCGAGTACTGCTCGACGGCGTTCGCGCAGTTCCCCGGGGACAAGGGCAAGGACGGCAAGCGGGCAACGTTCGGCATCCAGAACACCAACCGACTGCTCAGCGGCGATTACGACATGAAGCCGTACCCGGGCATCGCGGGGGTGAAGAACGGCTCGACCACCAACGCCGGGTCGACCTTCACCGGCGTGGCCCAACGGGGCGAGCGCAAGCTGCTGGTGACGGTCATGAACCCGGCGAAGAAGGAGCACAACGAGGCATACAAGGAAGCCGCCAAGCTCCTCGACTGGGGCTTCGCCGCGGCCGACAAGGTCGAGCCGGTCGGCCGGCTCGTCGGGCCGCGGAGCGAGGACGACGGCACCGGCGCGGAGGGCCCCAAGTCCAAGGGCGCGCACGAGAGCACCCAGGCCGGGCTCAACAGCACCGGCGGCGGGGGCGGCGCCTGGACCGCGATCGCGGTCGCCGGGGGCGCGATGGCCCTGATCGGTGCCGTGGCCCTGCTGGTGCACCGCCGCCGGCCGCTGCCGGAACTGGTACGGGGCCGCGGTCGCGGGCGGCGCTCGGGGCGCTGATCCGGACCCGGCCGGAGCCGGGGCGGGACTGATGCCGCGTCATGCGCTCGCCCGCCCCGCCGCCCCGTCCGGGCCCTCACCCGCCCCGCCGCTCTCCGCGCCGTCGGCGCCCTGCGCGCCGCCCTTCTCCTCGTCGCCCTGCTCGTCACCCGTCCCGTCGCTCTTCTCCCCGGCCACGGCGGTCCAAGAGGCGCAGTACACCAGCAGCTTGGCGGTGAAGTTGATCCACAGCAGCAGGGCGATCGGGGTGCCGAAGGCGCCGTAGACGTTGCGTGCGGCGACGCCCCGGAGGTAGCCGCTCAGCAGCAGTTTCAGCAGCTCGAAGCCGACGGCGCCCAGGAAGCTGGCGACCACGACGACACGGCGCCGGGGGCGGACACCGGGGAGCCTGGTCAGGACATAGGCGAGCAGCACGAAGTCCGCGAGCACCGCGATGCAGAAGCCGGCGGTCTTGAGCAGGACGGCGCCGATGCCGTCCTCGGGCAGGCCGATCGCGTCGGCCGCCCTGTCGACCGCCGCGGTCGCGAAGGCCGAGCAGCCCAGCGAGAGCATCGCGACACCGCCGAGTCCCAGCAGCACAGCGCCGTCACGGAGCTTGCCGAGGAAGAAGTTGGTGTCCTCGTCGCCCTTCTCCCATACGGCGCGCAGGCAGTCGCGCAGCGAATCGACCCAGCCCAGGCCGGTCAGCAGCAGCGCGGCGCCGGCGACCAGACCGACGGTGGCGGCGTTGTCGACGAGGGCGACCAGATCGAGCTGGCCGGAGATGCCGGGGACCTGTTCGGCGAGCTTCTCCTGCAGCTTGTGCAGCTGGCCGTCGCTGAGCAGCGCGGCGCCGATCGCGGCGGCGACGGTGAGCAGCGGGAAGAGCGCGACGAAGCTGGTGAAGGTGATCGCGGCGGCGAGCCTGGTCCAGTGCACCCGCAGCATGCGTTCGTAGGCGCGCCACAGGTGGGTGGTCATCAGCAGGCGGACGGCCGGTCCGATCACCGGAAGCTTGCTCAACCACTCCATGGCGAATCCCCTCGTGCCCCAGTCGCCCGCCGTGCCGGGCGGGTCGTACGGCCGGTGCTCCGGCCGATCCGGAACCCTAGCGTCCGCGTACCCCGGAAAGGCGTCGGCTCATACGTCGGCGCCCGGAGAGGGGAATGGCGATACGTGACGTCGAAACTACGCCACGTAACGGGGCGCGCCGCTCAGCAGGACGGCGCGGGCGGGCGGGAGAGGTCCACCGCCTGGCGCGGCACACCGCTGGTGTGCGGGCCGAAGGGGTACTCCCGCTCCAGGCGCCACACCGCGTCCGCGCCCTGCTCGTACAGGGCGAAGCCGCCGATCGTCCAGGTCGCGCTGAAGTCGCCGAGCTCGCTCTGGGCGCGGTCCATGGCGTCCTCGGCGATGCCGTGGGCGACCGTGACATGCGGGTGGTAGGGGAACTGCAGCTCGCGGGCGCAGGGGCCGGAGGCGGCGCGTACCCGGGCCTGGAGGGCGGTGCAGCCCGCCTCGCCCTCGGCGACCCTGACGAAGACGACCGGGGAGAGCGGGCGGAAGGTGTCGGTGCCTTCCAGGCGGAGCGGGAAGGGGCGGAAGGCGGCCGCGACCGCGGCGAGGTGGCGTTCGATGCCGGGCAGCGCCTCGGTGTGGACCTCGGTCGGCGGGAGGAGGGTGATGTGCGTGGGGATGCCGTGTGCGGCGGGGTCCCCGAAGCTCTCGCGCTTCCGCTGCAGGAAGCTGCCGTACGGCTCCGGGACCGCGATCGAAACGCCCAGCGTTACGGTCCCCACTGCGTTCTCCCTCCTGACGTGTGTGCGGCACGCTCGCGCACCCTCATAGTGTGCCGGGTGCGCGCCCCTTGCGGGGAGCGTCCCCTGCCCTGTGACAAACAGGGCCTCGGGCCCCCGGAGGCGGGGACCCGGGGCTCTGTGCGGACCGTCCGGCGGGTCCGTGCGGCCGCGCGGACGAGTCCCGTCAGTGCTTGGCCGGCAGCAGTCCGAGCCGGTCATAGGCGGTGGCGAGGGTCTCGGCGGCGACCGCGCGGGCCTTCTCCGCACCCTTGGCCAGGATCGAGTCCAGCGTCTCGGGGTCGTCCAGATATTCCTGGGTGCGGTCCCGGAACGGTGTGACGAATTCGACCATCACCTCGGCGAGGTCGGTCTTGAGGGCGCCGTACATCTTGCCCTCGTACTCCTGCTCCAGCTCCGGGATCGAGGTGCCCGTGAGGGAGGAGTAGATCGTCAGGAGGTTGGAGACGCCCGGCTTGTTCTCGGCGTCGTAGCGGATCACCGTGTCGGTGTCGGTGACCGCGCTCTTGACCTTCTTCGCCGTCGCCTTCGGCTCGTCCAGGAGGTTGATCAGGCCCTTCGGCGTGGACGCCGACTTGCTCATCTTGATCGACGGGTCCTGGAGGTCGTAGATCTTGGCCGTCTCCTTGAGGATGTACGGCGCCGGGATCGTGAAGGTGTCGCCGTAGCGGCCGTTGAAGCGCTCGGCGAGGTCGCGGGTCAGCTCGATGTGCTGGCGCTGGTCCTCGCCCACCGGGACCTGGTGGGCCTGGTAGAGGAGGATGTCGGCGACCTGGAGGACCGGGTACGTGAACAGGCCGACGGAGGCGCGGTCGGCGCCCTGCTTGGCGGCCTTGTCCTTGAACTGGGTCATCCGGGATGCCTCGCCGAAGCCGGTGAGGCAGTTCATGACCCAGCCGAGCTGGGCGTGCTCGGGCACATGGCTCTGCACGAAGAGCGTGCAGCGCTCGGGGTCGAGGCCGGCGGCCAGCAGCTGGGCGGCCGCGATCCGGGTGTTCTGCCGCAGCTCCGCCGGGTCCTGCGGAACGGTGATCGCATGCAGGTCGACGACCATGTAGAAGGCGTCGTGGGACTCCTGCAGCGCTACCCACTGGCGGACGGCGCCGAGGTAGTTGCCGAGGTGGAAGGAGCCGGCGGTGGGCTGAATGCCGGAGAGCACACGCGGACGATCGAGAGCCATGGCACCGATTGTCTCAGGTCGCGCGTGCTCCCCGGCGCGTGGCCGGGAAATACCCCGGGGCCCCGCGCGCCCGGGACCGCGGGGGCCCCGGGCGCCGGCGTCGCGGGCTCAGCCGCCGATCGGCAGGCCCGGCGCCGGATAGGCCGCCATCAGCTCGGCGACCTCCCCGCGGATGGCCCCCAGCGCCGCCTCGTCGCCCTCGGCCGCGGCCCGTACGGCCCGGTCGATCCACTCCGCGACCTGCGGCATCCGGTCCGTGCCCAGACCGCGGGAGGTCAGCGAGGGGGTGCCGATGCGGATGCCGGAGGGGTCGAAGGGCTTGCGCGGGTCGAACGGGACGGTGTTGTAGTTGACGACGATGCCGGCCCGGTCCAGGGCCTTCGCGGCGACCTTGCCGGGGACGCCCTTGGAGGTCAGGTCGATCAGCACCAGGTGGTTGTCGGTGCCGCCGGAGACCAGGTCGTGGCCGCGGGCCAGCAGCGCCTCGGCGAGCGCCCTGGCGTTGGCGACGACGGCGTGCGCGTACTGTCGGAAGGACGGGGCGGCCGCCTCGTGCAGGGCGACCGCGATGGCGGCGGTGGTGTGGTTGTGCGGGCCGCCCTGGAGGCCCGGGAAGACGGCCTTGTCCAGGGCCTTGGCGTGGCTCGCCCGGGACATCAGCATCGCGCCGCGCGGCCCGCGCAGGGTCTTGTGCGTGGTCGTGGAGATCACGTCGGCGTGCGGTACGGGCGAGGGGTGGGCGCCGCCCGCGATCAGGCCGGCGATATGCGCGATGTCCGCGACGAGGACCGCGTCGACCTCCCGCGCGATCTCGCCGAAGGCGGCGAAGTCGATGGTGCGGGGGACGGCCGTGCCACCACAGAAGATGATCTTCGGGCGTTCCTTGCGGGCGAGGTCGCGCACCTCGTCGAAGTCGATGAGCCCGCTGTCGGCGCGTACGCCGTACTGGACGCCGCGGAACCAGGTGCCGGTGGCCGAGACGCCCCACCCGTGGGTGAGGTGGCCGCCCATCGGCAGCGCCATGCCCAGCACGGTGTCGCCGGGCTCGGCGAAGGCCAGGTACGCGGCGAGGTTGGCGGGCGAGCCGGAGTACGGCTGGACGTTGGCGTGTTCGACGCCGAAGACGGCCTTGGCGCGCTCGACGGCCAGCGTCTCGACGCGGTCGATGTTCTGCTGGCCTTCGTAGTAGCGACGGCCCGCGTACCCCTCGCTGTACTTGTTCTGAAGGACCGTGCCGGTGGCTTCCAGGACGGCGGCGGAGACGTAGTTCTCGCTGGGGATCAGCCGCAGGGTGTCGGCCTGGAGCCGCTCCTCGGCGCCCACCAGGGCGGCGAGTTCGGGATCGGCGGCGTGCAGCGCGGGATGGGAAAGGGGCAGTGACATGGCGTCCTCCGGGGCGCTCGATCGGTGGTCCGGTCGGGTCCCGGGTGCCCAGGCGGGCGGCACCTCGTGATGGCGTCCTCGCACCGCTCCCTCGGGGTCGATTCCCCGCACGCCAGTCGCGGTGCGCACCGCCGAGTCTAGGGCCTTTCCGACCCCGACCCATCGGACAGGCCCTAGGGGGTGCCGCCCGGGGGTGCCTCGCCTCTCCGCGTATGCCCGCCGGTGCCGGAACACCGAACCACCCCAACGGCTTCCGAACAAACCGCCCACGCGGCAAGATAGAGGGGCATCTCGATGCATATGCCCCGTACGGCCTACCGAACGGAGTCACCGGTGACGTCAACGGAACGCAGCATCGCCGCCGCCGAAGCCCACAGCGCGCACAACTACCACCCGCTGCCCGTCGTCGTGGCCACCGCCGAGGGCGCCTGGATGACGGATGTGGCGGGCCGGCGCTATCTGGACATGCTCGCCGGGTACTCCGCGCTGAACTTCGGGCACGGCAACCGCCGTCTGCTGGACGCCGCCAAGGCCCAGCTGGAACGGGTCACGCTCACCTCGCGCGCCTTCCACCACGACCGGTTCGCGGACTTCTGCGCCGCGCTGGCCGAACTGTGCGGCATGGAGCTGGTGCTGCCGATGAACACCGGCGCCGAGGCGGTCGAGACGGCCGTGAAGACGGCCCGCAAGTGGGGCTACGAGGTGAAGGGCGTCCCGGACGGCCGGGCCAGGATCATCGTCGCGGAGAACAACTTCCACGGCCGGACCACCACCATCGTCTCCTTCTCCACCGACCCCGAGGCCCGCGCCGGCTTCGGTCCGTACACCCCCGGCTTCGAGATCGTCCCGTACGGCGACCTGGCGGCGCTGGAGGCGGCCGTCGACGACCACACCGTCGCCGTCCTGCTGGAGCCGATCCAGGGCGAGGCGGGCGTGCTGGTGCCGCCGCCGGGCTACCTGGCAGGCGTGCGGGAGCTGACCCGCCGCCGGAACGTGCTGTTCATCGCCGACGAGATCCAGTCCGGGCTGGGCCGCACGGGCCGGACCTTCGCCTGCGAGCACGAGGGCGTGGTGCCCGACATGTACGTCCTGGGCAAGGCGCTGGGCGGCGGAGTGGTGCCGGTGTCGGCGGTGGTCTCCTCCCGCGAGGTGCTCGGGGTCTTCGCACCCGGCGAGCACGGCTCGACGTTCGGCGGCAACCCGCTCGCCTGCGCGGTGGCGCTGGAGGTCATCGCGATGCTGCGGACCGGTGAACTCCAGCAGCACGCCGCGGAGTTGGGCGAGCATCTGCACGGCGAGCTGAGGCTGCTGGTGGGCGACGGCACGGTGGACGCGGTACGCGGCCGCGGGCTGTGGGCGGGCGTGGACATCAACCCCGCGCGCGGCACCGGACGGTACGTCTCCGAGCAGCTGATGGCCCGGGGCGTGCTGGTCAAGGACACCCACGGCGCGACGATCCGGATCGCCCCGCCGCTGGTGATCAGCAAGGAGGACCTGGACTGGGGGCTGGCCCGGCTGCGGGAGGTCCTGGAGGGGTAGCGCGGCTGCCGCGAGCACGCAGCGGGCGACCGGCGGGCCGAGGGCCCTGGCCGCTCGCTGCGCCATGCCGCGGGCGGGCGGACGCGCCGGCGCCTGGGCGCGCGGGGCGCGGTGGACGTGCGATCCCGGTGGACGCACGATGCCGGTGGACGCACGATGCCCGCTGCGGCACACCCTGTGGCGCGCCTCAGCGGATCAGGTCAGCGGGTCAGGTCAGCGGATCAGGTCAACGGATCACATGCGGCACGAAGCGCGCGTACTCGTCCGTGACCGGTCCGGACGACTCCCGGATGCCCAGCCCCGCCGCCTCGTCCTCGACGACCCACGCGCCGAGGACGACACGGTTGCCGTCGAAGTCCGGCAGCGGCGCCAGCTCCTGGTAGCAGCACGGGTCTTCGGGCTCGCGCGGCACCGGGGCGGCACCCGGCTCGTGCAGCGTGACGCCGGCGCCCTCCCGGCCGAGCAGCGGCTTGGCCGCGTAACCGCGGGTGTGCGCCAGCTCGCGCGGCCCGTCGAGGTAGGCGGCCAGCAGGTTCGGATGCCCGGGGTAGAGCTCCCACAGGATCGCCAGCAGCGCCTTGTTGGAGAGCAGCATCTTCCAGGCGGGCTCGATCCAGAGGGTGGAGCCGGTGCCGCCGCCGTTGTCGAGGGTGTCCAGGACGTACGGGCCGAAGTCGTCGGTGGCCAGCCACTCCCACGGGTAGAGCTTGAAGCACGCCCGCATGAAGCGCAGCCGCTGGTCGACGAAGCGGCCCGAGAGCCGGTCCCAGCCGATGTCCTCCATCGAGACGGCGACCGTCTCCAGGCCCGCCTGCTGCGCCGTCTCCTCCAGATACGCGACGGTCATCAGGTCCTCGCCCAGCTCATCGCCCGCGGAGTGCGCGAAGTGCAGCGGCGCACCGGGCGGCAGCAGCGGGGCCTGCCGCTTCCAGGCCGCCACCAGCCGCTCGTGCAGCGAGTTCCACTGGTCGGCGCCCGGGAAGCGCTCCTCCATCCAGAACCACTGCGGGCTGGCGGCCTCGACCAGCGAGGTCGGCGTATCGGCGTTGTACTCCAGCATCTTGGCCGGGCCGGTGCCGTCGTAGTGCAGGTCGAACCGCCCGTAGAGGGAGGGCAGTTCGTCGCGCCGGCGCCAGGACTCGGCGACCAGGGCGGCCAGCCGGGGATCGTCGATGCCGAGGTCGGCGAAGCGGTCGTGCTCGACGATGTGCGCGGCCGCGGCCAGGCACATGCCGTGCAGCTCCTCGACGACCTCCTCCAGGGCCTCGACCTCGGGGAGGGTGAACTCGTAGTAGGCGCTCTCGTCCCAGTAGGGCCGCAGCGAATCGTCCGGGTAGCGGGTGAGCGGGTAGATCAGCCCCTGCGCCTCGACGGTCTGCTGCCAGCCGGGGCGGGGCTCGATGGTGTGGCGTTCCATGCCGTCCGGGCCGCTCAGCCGCCGAAGGAGCCGTGCCGGCCGCCGCCGCTGCTGCCGTGCGACCCCGAGCAGCCGAAGCCGCCGCGGTTGACGGCCGAGCTCTTGCTGAAGGTGCCCTCGACGGCGTAGCTGCCGCCCTTGTTGCTCGGGTCGTAGTACCACTGGCCGTCGACGGGGCGCTTGGCGCTCTTGCCGCCGCCCTTGCCGTACCCGCCGCTCGTACCGCTGCTCCCCGTGGACGAGCCGCCGCCCGCGGAGCAGTTCTTGGAGTCGACGATGCGGTAGCCCTTGACCACGTCGTAGCTGTTGCGGTCGACGCAGCGCTTGTCGGGCTCGGAGCCGCAGGACGTCAGGGCCGCGGCGAGCGCGCCCATGCCTCCCAGGATCACCGTGCTCGAACGCAGCCGCCGACGTGCCTTCTCGGCCATTTCTTCCCGCTTCCCCCGTGGATGGATCAACGTGCTCTCGTGCAGCACAGCCACCCTAGAGGGCGGCCGCGCCCCGCCCCGGACGGGCCCCGCCCCGCTTCCGGATCCGCCCCCTACGGCCGCTTCACGGCCCTTCGAGGGCCCTTGGCGGGATCTGCGCCCTGCCGTCCCGGACGCCTCCGCCGCCTGGGGCTCCGGCGGCTTCTGAGACTTCCGGAACTCCTGGGAGACGCCACACCACTCGCCCTAGGCTGACCGCCATGACCGAAAACACCCCTACACCCGGTCCGACACCCGCCCCGATATCCGACGGGCTGTCGCTGCGCCATCCGGTGGCATCGGACCATCCGCGCCTCCAGCTGGCGCTGGCCGACTGGTGGGGTGGACTGGGCGGTGAAGCGGGCGCGCTGCAACGGAAGTTGCTGGTACCGCGCCTGTTCCTCCAGCACTTCGCCGACACCAGCTTCCTCGTCGAGCGCCCCGACGGCACCCTGCACGCCTTCCTGATCGGCTTCCTGTCCCAGACCGACCCGCGCACGGCCTACATCCACTTCGTCGGCGTATGCCCCGACGGCAAGCGCGGCGGCGTCGGCAGCGCGCTGTACGAGCGCTTCTTCGCCCTCGCCCGGGAGGCGGGCCGCAGCCGGGTCCGCTGCATCACCAGCCCCGACAACCGCGACTCGATCGCGTACCACACCCGCATGGGCTTCCAGTGGGAACCGGGCGACCGGACCGACGACGACGGCGCCGTACCGGTGCACACGGACTACGACGGTCCGGGCCTGGACCGGGTGTCCTTCGTACGGGAGCTGTAGCCGGGCCTGCGCACGGCCGTTGCCGCCACGCCGTACGGGAGTCGCCGCCACGCCCGCCCCGGAACCGACCACTGCCACGGAATCGATCACCTGTCCCGAAGCCAGAGGCAACCCCGAGCGCACAAAACCCTTCCTTATCAACGGCAAGTCTTATGCGGTATGCGGAACGAACAGGGGGAGTCGTGCGTCGGCGTTCACTTCTCGCGGCGACAGCCGCGCTCACTTTGACCGTCACCCTCGGCCTGGGGCTGCTCGGCTGCGGCTCGCCCCGGATGGCGGCCCTGCACGCCGACTGCACGACGAAGAGCCTGCGCTGGAAGCTCACCGTGCTGAAGAAGAAGCCGCACACCACCCACCGCGACGCGCGGCTGTCCATCGCCAACAAGGGCCCGGGAACCTGCGTCTTCCGCGGCTTCCCGGTCTTCGAGGTCCACGTCGGCAAGGGGCCCGAGTCCGACGCGCAGGGGCACGGCCGCACCATGCCCATAGACCTCCCCCGCGGCGGCACCCTGACGTCCGCGCTGCGCTACAGGGACTCCGACCGGGCCACCCAGCCCGAAGGCTGCATGGTCAGCAACGACACGGCCATAGTCGCCGCACCGCGCGACGACCAGGACCGCCACCCGATAACGGCCCACGACGAGAAGGGCCGGCGCACCTCGATGAGCATCTGCGAGGACAAGATCGCCATGAGCCCGCCGACGGAGGTCGCGGAGTAGGGCGCTCACGGCCCCCTTCATCGGTCGTCATCCGCTCCCCCGCTTCGGATGGGAGTGGCGGCACATCTCGACGTTGCAGTCGGTCGCCTTGGACTTGTCCCCGACGGCGTGAGCCTTCGCGCGCTGCTCGGCCACATAGATGTACTCGTCTACGCGGCAGTCTTTCTCCATGAGGCGTATCCGCGCCTCAATGACCTCTTACGCGAGCGCGCCGCCGAAGGCTGCACCGTACGGATTGCGATAGGTGACGCCGACAGCGCCAACGTTCAACAACGTGGCCAGGAAGAGAAGTTCGGCCACGGGATCGAATCACGCTGCCAGCTGGCGATCATGCATTACCGGCCGCTCGTGAGCACACCAGGGATCGAACTGCGGACACATGGAACAACCCTCTACAACAGCATCTACCGCGGCGATGACGAGATGCTGGTGAATTCCCATGTGTGGGGTGCGAATGCCTATGCTGCGCCCGTATGGCACCTCCGTCGCAACGACGTCGGGGGCATGTTCGACGGCTACGCAGGAAGCTTCGATGCCGTATGGGCTACGGCGACCCCTGTACAAGGAGGCTGAGCAGTGACTCGGACCGAATATTACGACGACCCTGACGCGCCCGAGCCGAACAGTCTGATCGTCGCCGCCTCGGCCGTAGTTACGGACGATGCAGGACGCATTCTGCTGCAACGCCGCACCGACAACGGCCTGTGGGCACTTCCCGGTGGCGGAATGGACATGACGGATTCCCTGCCGGGAACGGCCGTACGGGAAGTCAAGGAAGAGACAGGGCTGGATGTGAAGATCACCGGCCTTGTCGGCACGTACACGGATCCACGCCACATCATCGCGTACAGCGACGGAGAGGTAAGACGACAGTTCAACGTGTGCTTTACCGCGCGCATCGTCGGTGGCTCACTGGCAATCTCCGGGGAGTCCTCCGAAATTCGATTCGCATCCCCCAGTGAGATTCACGGACTTCCCATGCACCACACGCAGCGGCTGCGGCTTCAGCACTTCCTGGAGAACCGTCCAACTCCACACCTGGGCTGAAGATCTTCAAAAGTGCGGGCACATATCGGGTGGTGACGGCTATCCGATGCAGGCAGAAGACCGTTCCGACCGTCTGAACGGAGGAGCACACTGTGATCGAGGCAGAGCTGAAAGCACGCGTGCACGATCCCGAGTACGTCATGGGGCAGCTTGACCACATTGCAGAAGGGCGGGTCGAGGTATATCAAGACACCTACTACGACGACCCGTCGGGTGGCCTCGACGCGCAGGATCAAGAGCTGCGGGTCCGCACGATCCATGGGCCGTACTCGACACGCTCCTTCCTGACGTACAAGCGCGCCCGGATTGACGCCGAGTCCGGCTCGAAGCCGGAGCATGAAACGCGCGTGGAATCCCCAGATGCTGTTCATGCCATGCTGCACGGACTGGGATACGTTCCAACAATCGCATTCCAGAAGCGGTGCCGGAACTATGAGTTCAGCGCTCATGGACGCAGCTTGCTCGCCACGCTGGTCCAGGTTCCTGAGATCGAAGGAACCTTCCTGGAAGTCGAGACCATGGTGTCGGAGGAGAAGGAACTTTCCACGGCGCTTTCCGACGTCCGGTCCGTCATGGGTGAACTCGGCATCGGCGCGGGTGACTTCACGACGGAGCTCTACACAGGTGCCGTGGCTTCCCGGCGCGCCCCGGATGCGGAATCAACTCGACTTACATGAGTGTTCCAGCAGCGTTCCAAACGCCGCGGCCATGCCCGCCGACACGCACGTCACTACGGAGCGGGCCGGCGCTACCGTCTGCTCGTGTGTCTCCGCCGCTGGGGAAAATGCAGCCATAGGGTGAGCCCAGTCGTCGGCAAAACTGGCGCGGGGCTGCCCGCCATACGCGATGTCGCCGTCCAGCTGTCCAAGAGCTCCCGGTGGGAGGCGGCTCAAGCCTCGCGGACGAACGTCGCGCAGTCCGGGCAGTCGTCGAGATATCGGTGGCGGCAGTCAACGGTGTGTTGCAGGAAGGTGATCGCCTGCTGTCTGCGGAGGACTTCGCTTTCGAGTGCGGCGATCTTTTCCCGCACGACCGTCTGTGCCGCCGACTTCTTCGGTGACATGGCGGAGATGATCTCCGGCAACGAGAGCCCGACGCGTCGCAGTTTCAGCACGGTGCGTGCCTGTTCCCGTGCGTGGTCGTCGTAGCGGCGGTAGCCGTTGCCATCGCGACGCGTGGTGAGTGCCCCGACGTGTTCCCAGTGCCGCAGCACATGGGATTCGATGCCGAGTTCTGCGGCTACTTCTCCGATCGTCTTCAGCGCCTGCTCCTTGCCTTCATGTCGACCTGAACCCTTAGCGTCTCGATCATGCCTGACACCACTCGCCCGGCGGGCGCCCGTCACAGTTCATCGATCCTGGTCACCGGCGCGGCCGGCAACCTCGGCCGGGAGGTCGTTCTCCGGCTCCACGCACACGGCGCACGCGTGCGAAGCCTCGTGCGCCATCAGACCGCTCCGCGCGACGGGGTCGAGTCGGTGGTCGGCGACCTCACAGACCCCGCTGTCGTCCGCGCGGCGCTCGTGGGCATCGACGCTGTCTTTCTGATCTGGCCACTGCTCGATTCCGCCCCTGCCCACGGCCTGGTCGCGGAACTCGCCGCGGCGGCACCCCGCGTCGTCTACCTGTCCTCGGCAGTCATAGACGACGATGCCGCCCGCCAGAGTGATCCCATCGTTCAGGTGCACGCGGAGATGGAAGCCCTGCTCCGCGATGCCGGTCTGCGGCCCTCGGTGCTGCGGAGCGACACTTTGGCCTCCAACGCCCGTGGCTGGAGGCGGCAGTTGCGGGCGGGCGATGTGGTGTCGGGCCCGGATGTGGCGCGCACGGCCGTCGTCGACGAGCGCGATGTGGCTGACGCAGCCGTAGCCGTATTGCTCGACCACCATGACCCACGCGATCACGAGCCGTATGTGTTGACGGGCCCTGAGGTGCTCGGTCGCGACGACCAGGTCGCTCTCCTCGGTGCCGCGGTCCGGCGCCGGCTGCGCTTCCAAGCGCTCCCCGCCGACCAGGCACGATCACGCATGCTCGCGGACGGTCGCCCCGAGGGTCTGGTGGAAGCGCTGATCGCGGCCTCGGTGCACCGAGGGGAGACACGCCGCATCACCGATCATGTGGAGCGCCTCACCGGCCGACCGGCCGGCACCTTCGCGCAGTGGGCCGTCGACCACGCGGCCGAGTTCAGCTGATGACATCCGCGGCACGGCCACCAGCCAGACCATTACGGACTACTCCCCCGGCGGCAGCGTCCTCACCAGTGCGTCCAGGGCGCCCGTGAAGGAGTGGTCGGGTGGGGTGCCGTAGGCGACGACCAGGGCGTCGCGCGGGGGTGTGGGGGTGGCGGGGGCGCGGAAGCGGGACAGGCCCTCCAGGGCGAGGCCCTGCCAGCGGGCGGCCTGGATGATGGACTGCTCGGTGCCGGGCGGGAGTTCGAGTACGGCGTGGAGGCCGGCGGCGATGCCGGAGACATGGACGTGCGGGGCGCGCTCGGCCAGGGCCGTGACCAGCTGGTCGCGGCGGCGCCGGTAGCGCAGCCGCATACCGCGCAGATGCCGGTCGTAGGCGCCCGAGGAGATGAACTCGGCGAGGGTGAGCTGCTCCAGCGTGCCGGAGGACCATTCGCCGGCGCTCTTGAGGGCGAGTACGGGGTCGATGAGGCGGTCCGGCAGCACCATCCAGGCGAGCCGCAGCGCGGGGGCCAGGCTCTTGCTGGCGGTGCCCAGGTAGACGACGTGGTCGGGGTCGAGCCCCTGGAGCGCGCCGACGGGCTGGCGGTCGTAGCGAAACTCGCCGTCGTAGTCGTCCTCCAGGATGTAACCACCGGTGGCGCGCGCCCAGTTGACGGCGGCGGCCCGGCGGTCGGGGTGGAGGGGGACGCCGGTGGGGAACTGGTGGGCGGGGGTGAGCAGGGCCGCCCGCAGGTCGTCGTGGGCGGTCAGCTGCGCCGTCTGTGCGCCGTGTTCGTCGATGGCGAGGGGGACGGTGCGCAGACCGGCGCGGGCGACGACCTCGCGGTGGAAGTCCAGGCCGTAGGACTCGACGGCCAGCTGCCCCGCCCCGTCGCCCAGCGCGCGGCCGAGCAGGGCCAGTCCCTGCATGAAGCCGGTGCAGACGACGATGCGCTCGGGGTCGGCGCGCACACCGCGGGCGCGGCCCAGATAGTCGGCGAGGACGGTGCGCAGTTCCGGGCGGCCGGCCGGGCTGCCGTATCCGAACGCCTCGCTGGGTGCCGCGGTCAGCGCCCGGCGGGCGGCCGCCAGCCAGGCGGTACGGGGGAAGGCGGCGACGTCGGGGGTGCCCGGGGTGAGGTCGAAGCGCGGTGGACCTGCGGGTCCGGGCGGGCCGGGCGCGCGCCGGGCGGCGGGACCGGTGCGCGGCAGCACCCGCTCGGCGACGCGGGTGCCGGAGCCCTGGCGGGCGCTGAGCCAGCCCTCGGCCACCAGCTCGGCATAGGCGTCGGCGACGGTGTTGCGGGCGATACCGAGGTCGGCGGCGAGCGAACGGGAGGACGGCAGCCGGGTGCCCGGGGCCAGCCGCCCGGACCGTACCGCCTCCCGCAGCGCACGCAGCAGTGCGGCCCGCGGCCCGCCGGAGCCGGTGAGGTCCAGGTGCAGGTCACGGCCGAAAGTGGCCCAGGAACTCTCCATGAGAGTGGACCATACAGTTGCGCCATTACGGTCGTAGCGTCGCAGTCATGACGACAACGACGAGTACGACGAGTACGAACACCGCAGGGACGAACGCCTCCGGGACGGGGCACCGGCATGGGCCCCGGCTGCGCTGGGCCAAGCTCGCGCCCGACGTCTACAAGGCCATGATCGCGCTGGACGCGGCGGCGAAGAAGGGCCTCGACCCGGCGCTGGTCGCCCTGGTCGAGATCCGTGCGTCACAGCTCAACCACTGCGCGTTCTGCATCGATATGCACAGCACGGACGCCCGCAAGGCCGGCGAGACCGAGCAGCGCATCCACCTCCTCAACGCCTGGGAGGAGGCCACCGGCTGCTACTCCCCCAAGGAGCAGGCCGCCCTCGCCCTCACCGAGGCGATCACCGTCCTGACCGACGGTTTCGTGCCGGACGCCGTCTACGAACGCGCGGCCGACCACTTCGAGGAGGCCGAGCTGGCCCAGCTGATCGCCATGATCACCACCATCAACGCCTGGAACCGCTTCGGTGTGTCCACCCGTATGGCCCCGGGGCAGGCATGACCACGTACCCCTCGACCTCCATGACCACGGGCGGTGCCGTATGACCGCCGCCCGGCTGCGCGCCCTGCACCACGGTCCCGGCCTGCCGCTGGTGCTGCCCGGGCCCTGGGACGCGGCCAGCGCCAGGGTCTTCGCGGACGCCGGGTTCCCGGCGCTGGCCACGCCGAGCGCGGGTGTGGCGGCCTCGCTCGGCTACGAGGACGGCCGGACGCCGCCCGACGAGATGTTCGCCGCGATCGCCCGCATCGTCCGGGCCGTCGACATCCCGGTCTCGGCGGATGTGGAGGCCGGATACGGGCTGTCCGCGAAGGAGCTGGTGGGCCGGCTCGCCCAGGCCGGGGCGGTGGGCTGCAACCTGGAGGACACCGACCACGCCACCGGCGCGCTGCGCGATGCACAGGAGCAGGCTGACTGGCTGGCCCGCGTGCGCGCCGAGGCGGGCGGGGAACTGGTGATCAACGCCCGGATCGACACCTTTCTGCGCGGCGTCTCGGACCCGGCGGAGACGGTGCGCCGCGGCCGGCTGTACGCCGAGGCGGGCGCCGACTGCGTCTACCCGATCACCGCTCCGCCCGAGCAACTGGCCTACCTGGCCGACGCCATCGGCCTCCCGGTCAACGCCGTGGTGCTGCCGGACGGCCCCGGCCCCCGGGCGCTGGGCGACCTGGGCGCGGCCCGGGTCACCTTCGGCCCGGGGCTCCAGCGCAGGGCCATGGCCGCGGTGGCGGGCCTCGCACAGGGGCTGCGGGAGGAACTGGGGGCGCAGGAACAGGGGGACTGAGGCGCCGTTGCCGAGGGGGCCGGGGCGTCTGTCGCCCCGCCCCGCACGGGCGTCTGTCGCCCCGCCCCTCACCGCTCGTCGGTGCCCGGTACCTTCCCCGTGCTGATGGCGATCCGGTTCCAGGTGTTGATCGTGAAGATCAGGGCGAGCAGCCGGGCCAGCTCGTCGGCCTCGAAGTGCTGGGCGGCCCGCTCGTAGACCTCGTCCGGTACGCCGCCCTGGGCGACCAGCGTCACCGCCTCGGTGAGGGCCAGCGCCGCCCGCTCCTTCGCGGTGAAGAAGTGCGCCGCCTCCTGCCAGACGGCGACCATGTGCAGCCGCTCCTCGCTCTCGCCGGCCTTGCGGGCGTCGGTGGTGTGCATGTGCAGGCAGTACGCGCACTTGTTGAGCTGCGAGGAGCGGATCTGGACCAGCTCGACCAGGGAGTGGTCCAGGCCCTCGCGGGCGGCGGCGTCGAAGCCGATGAGGGCCTTGAACGCCTTGGGGGCGGCCTTGGCGAAGTCCACCCGGGGGGTGCGGGGCGCCGCGTCGTCGAGGTGGTTGTCGTGGTGCGTGTGCTGCGTTTCGTTCGTCATACCCTGAAATCTATGGGCCCCGGCGACCGGCTGTAGGGTGCATTTCCATGCCGGAATCATGGGTCAATCCAGCCGAGAGCCTAGGTGCCGATCTGCATCTGGAGCTGAGCGGACCGGGCGGCCGGCGCGCCGTTCTCCTGCGCGCGCTGCGCGAGGCCGTACGGTCCGGGCGACTGGCCCCGGGCACCCGGCTGCCGCCCTACCGTTCACTCGCCGCCGACCTCGGTATCGCCCGCAACACCGTCGCCGACGCCTATGCCGAGCTGGTGGCCGAGGGCTGGCTCAGCGCCCGCCAGGGCTCCGGCACCCGCGTCGCCGAACGCGCCGAACCGCTGACGCCCACCCGCGCGCCGTCCCGTCGCGCCCCGGTGGCCCGCCCCGTGCACAACCTCCTCCAGGGGCAGCCGGACGCCGCGTCGTTCCCCCGTACCGCCTGGCTGGCGGCCGCCCGCCGGGCGCTGACCGCGGCCCCCAACGACGCCTTCGGGCCCGGCGATCCCCGCGGCCGCGTGGAGCTGCGCCGTGCGCTGGCGGACTATCTGGCCCGCACCCGCGGAGTGCGCACCGACCCCGAGCGCATCGTGATCTGCTCCGGTTTCGCACACGCCCTGCGGCTGCTCTTCCCCGCCGTGCTCCCCGGCCCCCTGGCGGTGGAGTCCTACGGCCTGCCCTTCCACCGGCAGCTCCTGGCGGCGGCCGGGGTGGACACCCGCCCCCTGCCGCTCGACGAACACGGCGCCGACACCGAGCGGTGGGGCGCCCTGGACGACGTGGGCGCGGTCCTGCTGACCCCCGCGCACCAGTTCCCCACGGGGGTGCCGCTGCACCCCGACCGGCGCGCGGCGGCCGTCAACTGGGCGCGCGCCGGCGGGGGTTACGTCCTGGAGGACGACTACGACGGCGAGTTCCGCTACGACCGCAAGCCGGTCGGCGCCCTCCAGGGACTGGACCCGGAACGCGTCATCCATATCGGCTCGGTCAGCAAGAGCCTGTCGCCGGCGGTGCGGCTGGGCTGGATGGTGCTCCCCGGCCGCCTGGTCGACGCCGTCCTTGCGGCCAAGGGGGAACGCGAGGCGTGGGCGGGCGTCACCGACCAGCTGACCCTCGCGGAGCTGCTGGCCCACGGCGCCTACGACCGGCATATCCGCAAGATGCGCCAGCGCTACCGCCGGCGCCGCGACCAGCTCGTCGACGCGGTCACCGGGCAGGCCCCGCACCTGGGCGTCACCGGTATCGCCGCCGGCCTGCACGCCGTGCTCCAGCTGCCCGCCGGCTCCACCGAGGCCGACGAGCGCGCCGCGCTGCGCGCCGCCCGCTTCCAGGGCCTGGCCCTGGACGTGCTGTCCGACTACCGCCACCCGGCCGCCACGATGCCGCCCCGCCACGGCCTGGTCGTCGGCTATGCGACCCCGGCCGACAGCGCCTTCCCTGGCGCCCTGGAGGCGCTGTGCCGGGCGCTGCCGCCGGGGCCGCGGACGGCGGCCGCTACTGGTTCGCGAACTTCCGGCTGATGCCGTCGAAGACCCGCTGGGCCTCCGGCCCCAGGTGCGGGCCGGCGAGCCAGGTGTGGGCGTTGGAGCTGATGGAGCTGTTGGACACCAGGGCCAGCTTGCCGCCGCGCTCGGCGAACCAGCCGCCGCCCGAGGTGCCCCCGGTCATGGTGCAGCCGATGCGGTCCATGGCCGGCGTGCCCTGCTCCATGACGAGGCGACCCGGACGGCCCTGGCAGGCCATCATCTGCGCGCCGTCGTACGGCGGCGCCGCCGGGTAGCCGACGGCCCGCACGAAGTTGACACCCTTGGCGGACGGGGCGTTGAACCAGACCGGGATGGCGATCCCCACGGTCTCCTGGAGCGACTTGCCGCCGCCGTTCTCCGGCTCGACGTGCAGCACCGCGAAGTCGTACGCGGAGCCGCCGTTGCCGCTCTCCTCGCTGCCCATGTTGATCCACTCACCGGAGGTGGTGATCCAGTCCGCCCAGAAGCGGCCGTACGGCGTGACCTGCTGCGCGGGCAGGGCGCCGACCTGGCTCATCGGCGCGCCGTTGTCGTTGTACGACGGCACGAAGACGATGTTGCGCATCCAGCCGCCGCGCTTGCCGGAGTGCACACAGTGCCCGGCGGTCCACACGAGATTGGACTTGCCCGGGTGTGCCGGGTCCTCGATGACCGTGCCGGAGCAGACCATCGGGCCCTTGGGGCTGTCGAAGAAGATCTTCCCGACCGGGGCCATGTTCCGGTGGTACGGGCGGCCGACCTGGATGGCGCTCACCGGCCGCGGCTCGGGGTCGGTGGCGGCGAACTCGCTGCCCGCGCCGGTGGCCTTGACGCCGATCTCGGGGGCGGCCTTCGCCTTCGCCAGCCGGTCGCTCTTCCAGTGGTCCTTGATGATCGGGTTGGCGAAGTCCTTCGCCTCGCGGGCCCACTTGTCCCAGTTCCGCCAGCCGCCGTCCTGCCACTTCTTCAGGTCGTCGATGCTGGTCGGCACGCCCTTGGGGAGCTTGAGGCCGCCGTCGCCCCGCTCGTTGTCGTCGGCGGCGGCCGAACTGCCCGGTCCGGCGGCCTTGTCGTCGGCAGGGCCGCAGGCGGTGGCGGTGACCGCGAGCAGCGCGGCCAGTGCGGCGGCCGCGGCGGTGGAGCGGCGGATGGATGGCATGGAGCGAGTCCCCCTGATACGTGGCGGCGCCGAAGGTGCGCCGCGCCGTGATGTGTTCATGTCCCGCGTCGGACTGGGCTCTACTATGCCGCCACGCCGGGGCCGGCGGGCGGCCGGGTCGGCGGGCCCGAACGCCCGCGCGGGCGGCCGCACCTCGTGCGACCGCCCGCGCGGTGTGAGCCGGAACCGGCTACTTCTTCGGCAGCCAGGACTTCCAGACGTCCGGGTGCTTGTGCACCCAGCGCTTGGCCGCCTCATCGGCCGACAGGCCCTTGGAGGCGATCGACTCGGACACCTCGTTCTGGGCGTCCTTGGTCCACTTGAAGTTCTTCAGGAACGCCGCGGCACTGGTGCCGCTCTTGGCGAAGTCGGTGTTGAAGTACTTCTGGAGCGGGGTGGTGGGGTACGCGCAGTCGATGGACTGCGGGTCCTTGGTGCCCTTCTCCGCGCAGGCGTCGGTGTACTTGGGGAGTTTGACCTCCACCATCGGCACCTGGTTGAAGAGCCACTGCGGCTCGTACCAGTACGTCAGGAACGGCTTCTTCTCCTTGGCGAACTGCTGGATCTGGGTGATCTGCGCCGCCTCGGAGCCGGCGAAGACCACCTCGTAGTTCAGATCCAGGTTCTTCACCAGCGCCTTGTCGTTGGTGACGTAGGACGGTGAACCGTCCATCAGCTGGCCCTTGTTGCCGCTCTCCGAGGTGCGCAGCTGGTCGGCGAACTTGTTGAGGTTCTTCCAGTTGGTGACCTCGGGGTGCGCGTCGGCCCAGTACTTGGGGACGTACCAGCCGATGTGGCCGGTGACGCCGTTGCCGCCGCCCGCCGTGATCGTCTTCTTGTCCTTGACGTAGCGCTGCTCCTGGTCGGGGTGGCCCCAGTCCTCCAGGATCGCGTCGACCCGGCCCTGGCTCAGGGCGTCCCAGGCGGGGATCTCGTCCACCTGGACGGTGTCGACGTGGTAGCCCAGCTCGTGTTCGAGCAGGTACTTGGCGACCGCGACATTGGACTGGGCACCGACCCAGGTCTGCACGGACAGCGTGACGGACTTGGAGCCCTCGGCCGCGGCGAACGGCGAGGACTGCTTGGTCATATCGGCCTTGCCGCAGGCCGACAGGGACAGGGACAGGACCGCCGTGCCGGCCAGCGCGGCCGCCCCGATGATCGTGGTGCGCTTACGGGACATGGTCAGGCTCCCTTCCCCGTCGTACGGCGTTCCGTGGGCTGGGTGACCCGGTCGAGCATCAGGCCCAGGCACACGATCGCCACACCCGCGACCAGGCCGAGGGCCAGGTCTCCGGTGGCCAGACCGGTGACGACGTCGTACCCGAGGGCACCGCCGCCGACCAGGCCGCCGATGATGACGACGGCGAGGACGAGCACCACGCCCTGGTTGACGGCCAGCAGCAGCGCCGGCCGGGCCAGCGGAAGCTGGACCTGGCGCAGCATCTGCCAGCGGGTGGCGCCCAGCGAGCGGGCGGACTCCACGGCCGCGGGGTCCACCTGGCGCAGGCCCTGGGTGGTGATGCGGATGACGGCCGGCAGCGCGTAGACGACCGCCGCCGCGGCGGCCGGGGCGCGGCCCACGGCGAACAGCGCGACGACCGGGATCAGGTACACGAACTGCGGCATGGTCTGCATGACGTCGAGGACCGGGCGCAAAATCGCCTCGAAGCGCTTGCTGCCCGCCGTCAGGACGCCGATGCCGAAGCCCAGCACCAGGGTCACCACCAGGGCGGCGAGGACCTGGGAGAGGGTGTTCATGGACGGCTTCCACACGCCCAGCACGCCGATGGCGGCCATCGCCAGGACGGCGGTCAGGGCGGTGCGCCAGGTGCCGATGAGCCAGGCCAGCGCGGCGACGATGAGCAGCGTGCCGTACCAGGGCAGCGCCGTCAGGCCGTCCCGCAGCGGGTTGAGCACCCAGTTGGTGAAGTGCGCGGCCCAGTCGGCGGTGCCGCCGACGACGGGGACTCCGGAGTAGAGGTGGTCGACCATCCACTCCTTGAAGTCGTTGACGGGGGCGGCGATGTTCACCGACCAGGCGTCGGGCCAGACCAGCGAGCCGGACAGCCGGCCGAGGACGGCGAGCGCGGCGGTGACCGCGGCCACCCCGGCCCAGGCCCGCCAGCCGCGCAGCCACTGCGGGCCGGCGGCGCCGGCGGCCGCGCCGATGCGTTCGCCGGCCGCGGCGGTGGTGCGGTCCATGACGATGGCCAGCAGGACGATCGGGATCGCGGCGGCGAGCGCGGCGCCCACATCGACCGAGGCGAGGGCCTGGTAGACGCGGTCGCCGAGACCGGCGGCGCCGATCATCGAGGCGATCACGACCATGGACAGCGCCATCATGATCGTCTGGTTGACGCCGAGGAGGAGTTCCTTGCGGGCCAGCGGCAGACGGGCGGTCAGCAGCCGCTGCCGTCCGGTGGCGCCGAGCGAGGAGACCGCCTCCAGCACGCCGGGGTCCGCACCGCGCAGCCCGAGCGCGGTCAGGCGGGCCATCGGCGGCGCCGCGTAGACGACGGTGGCCAGCAGCGCGGCCGGTACGCCGATGCCGAAGACCAGCACGACGGGCAGCAGGTAGGCGAAGGCCGGCAGGACCTGCATGGTGTCCAGGACCGGGCGCAGGATCTTGAACAGCCGGTCGGACAGGCCCGCGGCCAGGCCCAGCAGGGCGCCGACGACGACCGAGACGGCGACCGCCACGACCATCAGCGCCAGCGTCTGCATGGTCGGGACCCACATCCCCATCAGGCCGCTGACCAGGAAGGACAGCAGCGCGACGGCGGCGATGCGGACACCGGCCACCCGCCAGGCGACCAGCGTGACGCCGGCCGTCACACCGGTCCAGCCCAGCGCGAGCAGCAGCAGGTAGACGGCGCGTACGGAGATGACCACGGCGTTGGAGAGGTGGCCGAGGAAGTAGACGAACAGCGGGTGGCTGTCGCGGTTGTCGATGATCCAGTCGCTGGTCCTGCCGAGCGGGCCGGAGACATCGACGGTCAGCGACGACGGCCAGGCCGCGCCGTACTTGGCGGCCAGCAGCGGGACGAGGACGGCGGCGGCGAGGGCGAGCAGCAGCAGCTTGACCGTGCCGCGGCGGTGCAGCAGGAGCTGGGCCGCGCCCTTGGGGGTGTCGACGCCGAGGGTGCCGCGCGGGGAAACCGGGGTGGGGGCTGCGCTGCTCATGCGCGCCCCCGCTTGACGGTGCCCACCGGCACGTTCATGGCGGCGGCGCGCTGCGCCTCCCGCCACTGGCGCAGCAGCGCGGCGCGCATCCGGGACCGCGGGGACGCCGCGGGAGCTCTGGAGCCGACGGCGCGCAGGGCGCCGCCGTGGGGGGTCGCGGCGTACATCAGGCAGCCACCTCGCCGTGCTGCGGGTGGTCGATCCGGGCGACCACGTTGAGCAGGCAGGCGTGGTCGACGATGCCCAGGCAGCGGCCGTCGTCGACGACGCGGGCCGCGCCGCCGGAGCGGGCGACCGCCTCGATGGCGTCGGAGATCAGGGTGTCGGGGCCGAGCGCCGGGCCCTGGTCGCTCTCGCCGTCCTCGACCGGACGCATCGCGCGGCGGACGGTCAGCACCTGCTCGCGCGGGACGTCGCGGACGAAGTCGCGGACGTAGTCGTCGGCCGGGGAGCCGACGATCTCCTCGGGGGTGCCGAGCTGGACGATCTCGCCGTCGCGCATCAGGGCGATCCGGTCGCCGACCCGCAGCGCCTCGGCGAGGTCGTGGGTGATGAAGACCATCGTCCGGCCCTCCTCGCGGTGCAGGCGGACGACCTCCTCCTGCATGTCGCGGCGGATCAGCGGGTCGAGCGCGCTGAACGGCTCGTCGAACAGCAGCACCTCGGGGTCGACGGCGAGCGCCCGGGCCAGGCCGACGCGCTGCTGCTGGCCACCGGAGAGCTGGCCCGGACGGCGCTTCTCCAGCCCGGCCAGACCGACCTTGTCGACCATCTCGCCGGCCTTGACGCGGCGCTCCGCCTTGCCGACGCCCTGGATCTCCAGGCCGTAGGCGACGTTGTCGACGACGGAGCGGTGCGGCAGCAGACCGAAGTGCTGGAAGACCATGGCGGCGCGGCGGCGGCGCAGTTCGCGCAGCGCGCCGCGGTCCATGGCGCGCACGTCCTCGCCGTCCATTTCGAGGTTGCCGCTGGTCGGCTCGATCAGCCGGGTCAGGCACCGCACGAGGGTGGACTTGCCGGAGCCGGACAGGCCCATCACGACGAAGACCTCGCCCTTGTGGACGTCGAAGGAGACATCGCGGACGGCGGCGGTGCAGCCGGTCTGCTCGCGCAGCTCCTGGGCGCTCAGGCCGGCGACGGCGGAGTCGCCGGGGATCTTGTCGGCCTTGGGGCCGAAGACCTTCCAGAGGTTGCGGACGGAGAAGACGACCTCACGGGCGTCCGGCTCGGTCTCGGTGGCTTTGCGGGCGTTGGGTATCTCGGATGCGCCGGCGGAGGTGCTAGCCATCACGCATCACCTCCCTTGGTCGGGGCTTCACGGAGCAGTTCGGCGCACTTCTCCCCCACCATCAGCACGCCCAGCATGGGGTTGACGGCCGGCATCGTCGGGAAGACCGAGGCATCGGCGATTCGGATGCCGTCCAGCCCGCGGATCTTCAACTGCGGGTCGACGACGGCGAGTCGGTCATCGGCGGCACCCATCTTGCAGGTGCCGGCCGGGTGGTAGACGGTGTGCGCGGCCTTGCGCACCAGCTCGCTGATCTCCGCGTCGTCCGTCACGTCCGGACCGGGGAAGACCTCGCGCTTGAGCCACTTGGCGAACGGCTCGGCCTGCGCGACCTTGCGCGCCAGCTTGATGCCGTCGACGAGGGTCTGCCCGTCGTAGTCGTCCTCGTCCTCGAAGTACCTGAAGTCCAGGGCCGGCTTGGCCTCGGGGTCGGCGGAGGTGAGGTAGAGGCGGCCGCGGGAGCGGGACTTGGGGATGTTCGGCGTCATCGACACCCCGTGCTCGGGGCGCTCGTAGCCCAGCCGCTCGGGGTTGTCGGTGAAGGGGATCTGGTAGAAGTGGAACATCAGGTCGGGGCCCTTGTGCTCCGGGTCCCGCTTGACGAACAGGCCCGCGTCGGAGTCCATCGCGGAGTTGCCCGGGATCGGTCCGTTCGTCTCCCAGACGATCACCGACTCCGGGTGGTCGATGAGGTTCTCACCGACGCCCGGCAGGTCGAGCACGCAGTCCAGGCCCAGCGCCTCAAGGTCCTTCCTCGGGCCGATGCCGGAGTGCATCAGCAGCCGCGGGGTGTCGACGGCGCCGGCGCACACCAGCACCTCGCGGGCGGCCTCGACGTAGACCTCCTCGCCGTCCTTGGTGCGGACGTGGACGCCCTTGGCGGTCGTCCCGTCCAGCTCCAGCTTGTGCGCCCAGGTCTCCAGCATCAGCGTGAGGTTCGGGCGGTCGCCGGCCTCCATGTGCGGGTGGAGGTAGGCGACGGACGCCGAGGACCGCTTGTTGTTCTCCGGGTGGTAGGAGAGGTCGAAGAAGCCGACGCCCTCGTCGAAGGGCTGGTCGTTGAAGCCGACGACCTCCGGGACGCCGAGCGCCGTCTTGGTGGCCTCGATCCAGTCGGTCGCGATCTGGTTCTGGTCCTTCTTCGCCACCCGCACGATGTTGTTGCGCAGCTTGCCGAAGTACGGGTCCATCGCCTTGGCGTTCCAGCCCTTGGCGCCCGCCTCCTCCCACTCGTCCCAGTCGGACGGCAGCGGCTTGAAGGAGATCAGGGTGTTGTGGGAGGAGCAGCCGCCGAGGACCTTGGCGCGGCTGTGCAGGATGTGCGAGTTGCCGCGCGGCTGCTCGGTGGTCGTGTACTCGTAGTCCAGCTCGCCGCCGAGCAGGCCGAGCCACTTGCGCAGCGTCAGCACGTCCTCACGGCCGATGTCGGAGGGACCGCCCTCGATGACGGCGACGGAGACGGCGGGGTCCTCGGTGAGGCGGGAGGCGATGACGGAGCCGGCGGTGCCGCCTCCGACGACGACATAGTCGTACACGGGCATGAGGGGTACTCCTTTACTGCGCGGTGCGTGGTGCGGGGGTGCGTGCTCGGGCCGGGGGGTCAGCCCGCGAACCACCGCACCGGCGCCGGCCGCAGGTTCTCGTAAATGTGCTTGCTCTCGCGGTACTCGTCCAGACCCGTGGGGCCCAGTTCCCGGCCGATTCCGGACTTGCCGAAGCCGCCCCACTCCGCCTGCGGGAGGTAGGGGTGGTAGTCGTTGATCCACACCGTGCCGTGCCGCAGCCGGGCGGCGACCCGGCGGGCGCGGGCGGTGTCGGCGGAGAAGACGGCGCCCGCGAGGCCGTACTCGGTGTCGTTGGCGAGCGCGACGGCCTCGTCCTCGGTGGCGAAGGTCTCCACCGTCAGGATCGGGCCGAAGGTCTCCTCGCGGACCACCTTCATCTCGCGGTGGCAGCCGTCCAGCACGGTCGGCGCGTAGAAGTAGCCGGTGGCCGGGCGCACGTCCGAGGGCTTGGGCCGGGAGCCGCCGCACCGCAGCTGCGCACCCTCGGCCAGCGCGGAGGCGACATAGCCCTCCACCTTCTCCAGCTGCTGCTGGGAGACCAGCGGACCGCACTCCACGCCGTCCTCGGTGCCCCGGCCGAGCTTGATCCGCTCGGCGCGGCGGGCGAGCTCGGCGACGAAGCGGTCGCGCACCGACTCCTCGATGATCAGCCGGGCGCCGGCCGAGCAGACCTGGCCGCTGTGGATGAACGCGGCGTTCAGCGCCTGGTCGACGGCGGTGTCGAAGCCCTCCTCGGTGGCGCAGGCGTCGGCGAAGACCACGTTGGGGTTCTTGCCGCCCAGCTCCAGCGCGATCTTCTTGGCGCCGGAGACCGCCGCCGCGCCCGCCTTCGTACCGCTGGCGAGGCCGCCGGTGAAGGAGAACAGATCCACGTCCGGGTGCTCGGCCAGCCGCTGGCCGACCGGCACTCCCGCGCCGGTGACGATGTTGGCGACACCGGCCGGCAGCCCGGCCTCGACCAGCAGCTTGATCAGGTGCACGGTCGAGAGCGGAGTGACCTCGCTGGGCTTGATCACAAAAGTGTTGCCGGCCGCGAGGGCCGGCGCGATCTTCCAACTCGCCTGGAGCAGCGGGTAGTTCCATGGGGTGATCAGCGCACAGACGCCGACCGGCTCGTGCACGACGACGCTGTGCACATCCGCCGACCCGGCGTCGACGACCCGTCCGCCGCTCTCGTTCATCACCACGTCGGCGAAGTACCGGAAGGCGTTGGTGACGTCGTCGACGTCGACCCGGCCCTCCTCCAGCGTCTTGCCGGTGTCCCGGCTCTCGATGAGGGCGATCTCCTCGCGGTCGCGCTGCAGCAGGTCGGCGACCCTGCGCAGCAGCGCGGAGCGCTCGGCGACGGCCGTGCGCGGCCAGGCACCGGCGCCGCCCGCGAAGGCACGGCGGGCGGCCGCGACCGCCGCGTCGGCGTCGTCGGCGCCGCCCTCGGACACGAGCTGGAGCGTCGTCGCGTCGGCGGGGTCGAGGACCTCCCGCGTGGCGTCGGATGCGGCGGCACGCCACACCCCGTCTACGTGAATGGTCTCGATTGACGACACGTCGTTCTGCCTTCCGGTTACTGATCTGTTCCCACTGGTGCAACCACTGGCGTCACCAGCAACAAGGAGCCCTCCCCGGAAGCGGCCCACCTATGCCCAAACATTCATGGAAAGTGAGCCGACTCACTCAACGTGCGACTAAATGTCCAGGAACCTACCCTGAATAGCTGTATGTCCCTGCGGATGCCCCTGCGACACGTCCCCTCGTACTCCCCCTCCGGACCGGAGGTGCCGAGATGACCTGCAGACGCCGTACCGTCACCGCCACCGCCCTGGGCTGCGGCGCGGCCCTGCTCGCCGGGGCCGTGGGCGCCGGAGCCGCGGCGGCGACCCCCGGCCCCGACGGCGAGGGCGACCTCGCCGGCAAGACCGCCCAGCAGATCTCCGACGACGCGCTCGACCAGCTGATCGCCGCGAAATCACTGCGGCTGCGCACCCTGACCACCGCCGGCCCCACCAGGCTCGACATCACCCTGGACCGGGCCGGCAACTGCGCCGGCGCCATCAGCAAGGGCGCGCTGGGCCGGGTCGAGCTCGTCAAGCGCGGCAACGAAGTCTGGATGAAGCCGGACGCGGCCTTCTGGAAGAACCAGTTCCCCGGCGCCGAGGGGACCGAGGCGGCCGCGAAGTACAAGGACACCTTCCTGCACGGCACCACCCACGACGGCTTCCTGCAGAGCCTGTCCGCCGCCTGCGACCTCACCGCCTTCCAGAAGTCCGCCGCCGGCACCGACCAGCCGCCCACGAACACCCCGTCGCCCTCGGTCACCCCCACCCTCACCAAGGGCCGCCCGACCGTCCACGAGGGCACCCGCGTCCTGCCGGTCATCAGGAAGTTCGACGGCGCCGTCCAGACCCTCTACGTCGCCGTCAAGGGCAAGCCCTACCCCCTCAAGCTCACCACCGAGATCGACCACGAGACGGGCACGATCCTGCTGAGCAACTACGACCGCCCGGTCCCCACCAAGACCCCCGCCCCGGGCGACACCGTCGACATCGGGGTGTTCGAGGACATGCTCCAGGGCACGAACAACACCGACGCATGACCCGATGACTCACTCCGGCATATGCCACTACCTCCCGTGACCGTTCATACATACGTTTCATTGAACCGCACGGCTGCCCGTATGGCGCGGCAGCGGGGAGGAGCGGCACGATGACCATCAGCCTTGAGCGGACCGAAGCGATCGCGAGCGACGGGAATGAGATGGCGGAGCCTGACGAGAACGAGCAGCGCTTGGACGAGCTGTTCGAGCGGCTGGGGGCCTTCCCCGAGTTCAGGGTCGAGATCGTCGAGGGGGCCATCTTCATGACGCCGCAGCGGGCCACGCACTGGGAAACCATCCTGGACATCGTCGAGCAGTTACGCGCGCGCTATCCGCGCAAGCGTGTGCTGTCCGACGTACGCATCGATTTCCCCGGCAAGGAGAACGGCTTCTGCTGCGACGTGGTGGCCATCACCACGGGTGCCTCGAAAGACGGGAAGGGCCGCTGGCACTACCAGGACATCGACCTCGTCGCCGAAGTCATCTCCCAGGGCACGGCAGCGAACGACTACGGCCCGAAGAAGGCGGTGTACGCCGAGGCCGGCATCCCGGTCTATGTGATCGCCGACCCCTACGCAGGCCGCTGCCACGTCTTCACGCACCCGCAGGGCGGCGACTACAAGGCCGAGGCCAGGCTTGCGTACGGCCGACCGATCGACCTCACCGACACCGTCGTCGACCTCACCCTCTCCACCGAGGAGTTCCCCCGCGACTAGGGCCTGTCCGCCTCAACAGGACGCCATGCCGGTGCCCGCCGGCAGACCGTGGCTCAGCTGGGTCCAGCGATTGGTTCGGGCCGCTGCGCACAGGTGGGCCGCGGCCGCATCGGGGTCGGTGTCCCAGAGGCGTGCGGATCCGTCGTAGCTGCCTGTCACCAGGGTGCGGCCGTCGGGGCTGAAGGCCACCGTGGACACGGGGCCGGTGTGGCCGGTGAGTACGGCTGTTGTCCGGTGGGATGTGAGGTCCCATAGCCGCACGGTCTTGTCGTAGCCGGTGGTGGCGAGGGTGTGGCCGTCGGGGCTGAAGGCGCTGGCGAGGACGGAGTTGGTGTGGCCGGTCAAGGTGGCGACGGTCCGCTGCGACGCCACGTCCCATAGGTGCACCTTGCGGTCCATCCCTGCGGTGACGAGAGTCCTGCCGTCAGGGGAGAACGAGGCGGTGAGAACGCCTTCCTCCCGGGCGGGCAAGGTGGCCCGGACGCGGCGCGTCGCCACGTCCCACAGACGTACCGAGCCGTCGTTGCGGTAACCGTTGCCGGCGAGGGCCAGGGTGCGGCCGTCGGGGGAGAAGACGGCTGAGGACGCCCACCCTCCGAGTCCGCTTCGGGTCACCGTGGTGCGGTGTGCGGTCACGTCCCACAGGCGTAGGGTGCCGTCGTCGGCAACGGCGGCCAGGGTTCGGCCACTGGGGGACATGGCCAGGGCTGTGATCCTGTTGGTGTGGCCTTTGAGTGTGGCCACCGGACGACCTGTGCGCACGTCCCACAGCCTCACCGAATCGTCCTGGTATACGGCGGCCAGCACATGCCCGTCGGGAGTGAAGGCCAGCCGCTGTGCGGACTTGACCGGGGCAGCGAGCGTGACCGGTCGCCGAGGGCGCTGGGCCTTCCAGAGAGTGACGGAGCCGTCGTCGACGGCGAGGGTGCGGCCGTCCGGTGAGAACGCCGCGGCAGTGATGTCGTCCCGGGAGCCGGCCAGTGTGGCCGCCATCCGGTGGGATGCCGTGTCCCACAGATGCACCGTGCCGTGCCGGCTGCCGGAAGTGGCGAGTGTGCGGCCGTCCGGGGAGAACACCAACGCGCCGGGGGCGTCCGCGTGCTTGATGACTTGGGTGGTGGCGCGGCGGGAGGAGAGGTCCTGCAGGCGCACCGAGCCGTCCGCTCCGGCGGTGGCCAGAGTGCCGCCGTCCGGAGAGTAGGCCATCAGGTTCTCGTTGCCCGCCTGACCGGCGAATTGTGCGATGACGCGGCGTGCGGCGATGTCCCACAGCCGCAACGTGTGGTCGTCGCCGGCGGTCGCCAGGGTCCGGCCGTCGGGGCTGACGGCGATCGCATAGGACCACTCGATGTCGCGCGTCAGCGGCAGAGTGGCGAGCAGACGGCGCTCGGTGGTGCTCCACAGCTTCACCGTGTGGTCGGCGTCGGCGGTGACGAGGGTATGGCCGTCCATGGCGAAGGCCACCTCCGCCACCTGGCCGGTACGCCCCTTGAAGACGGTGGTGACGCGCCGGGAGGAGACGTCCCACAAGCGGGCGGTGCGGTCCGCGCTCCCCGTCGCCAGCGTGCGGCCGTCAGGTGAGAACGCCAGCGTCCATACCGCCTCCGAATGCCCCATGAGGATTGCGGTGGTGCGGCGGGCCGTCAGATCCCATAGGCGCACGGTGCGGTCGTCACCAGCACTGGCGAGTGTCCGGCCGTCGGGGCTGAAGGCGATCGCGTTGATGCTGGCGGGCTGCCCGGTCAAGGTGTCCAGCAGCCGCCGCGAGGCCGCGTCCCACAGCTTCACCGTGTGGTCTTTGCCGGCCGTGGCCAGCATGCGCCCGTCGGGCGAGTACGCCATCGCGTTCACGGCATCGGTGTGGCCGGTGAGCTGATGGGCGTGGTAGGCGGCGGAGGCGCTCAGCAGACTGCCCCGGGCCTCCACGGTGTGTGCCTGCCGATAGCCGTCCAGCGCGACTATCGCGGCCGCTTGGGGATCGTCCCGCAGGAGTTCATTGGCCTGTGCGGCCCGCTGCCGGGATACCGCGAGCAGACGCTGGTCCTCTGCCTCGTCGGCTTTCCGATAGGCGGTGACCGCCGCGCAGAGGGAGAGGACGACGAGGACGGCGAGAGCCGCTGTCATCCGACGGCGGCGCCTGTGGTGCAGCCGCTCGATCCGGACCGCCGCGATGAGGAAGTCCCGTTCCAGTGCGTTGAGTTCACTGTGTTCCGCAGCGGCGAACGACTCCTTGGCGCGTGCCAGTCGGGTGCCGCGGTAGAGGGCCCCGGGGTCGCGGTCCAGGTCCTGCCAGGCGGTGGCGTCGCGGGTGAGTTGGCGGTGGAGGCGGAGGCGGTCGCGTTCGTCGTTGATCCAGCCGAGCAGCCGCGGCCAGGCGTTGATCAGTGCCTCGTGGGCGAGGTGGACGTGTCCGTCGTCGAGGGTGAGCAGGCGGCTGCGGGCGAGGCGGTCGAGGACGGCCTCGACGTCGGTCCGGTCGGCACTGCCGGTGGTGGCGAACTCGCCTCGCGGCGTGGGGCGGTGGGAGTCCTGGGTGCCGTCGCCGGGGGCTATCAGGCGCAGCAGGATGCGGCGGGCCAGGACGGCCTGGGCCGGGGTGAGCCGGTGGTAGGCGTCCTCGGCGGTACGCGCGATGGCGCCGTGCAGGCCGCCGGCCGCCTCGTACACCTGCATCGTCAGCGTCCGTCCCCGGCGCCGGCGCCAGGTCTCCATCAGGGCGTGCGACATCAGCGGCAGCGCGCCGGGCTCGTCCGCCACCTCTTCGAGGATCCGGGTGGTCAGCTCGCGTTCCACCTTCAGCCCGCAGGTCCCGGCGGGCCGGACGACGGCCGCCCGCAGCCCGTCCGCATCCAGGGGGCCGACCAGGAGGGTGGCCTCGTTGAGCGCTGCCGTCAGGGCGTGGTGTTCGGCGCACCGGCCGAAGAAGTCGGCCCGTACGGCGAGGATGACCCGCAACCGACTGTCGCCCTCCCTGGCGGCCAGCAGGCAGTCCAGAAAGGCTTCACGTTCGCCGGGGTCGGTGCAGAGGGTGAACAACTCCTCGAACTGGTCCACCAGCAGCCAGGTGTCTCCCGGTCCCTCGGCCGGCTTGAGCCGTTCGGCGTGGCCCATCGGATGCGCGCCAGGGGTCAGTACCCGCACCGCGGCGGGCATCCCGGTCGCTTCCTGGCCGGGGCGGCGCAGCCGGGGTATGAGGCCGGCGCGCAGCAGGGAGGACTTGCCGCTGCCCGACGCACCCACCACGGCACTGAGGCGATGCCGACGGGCCATCTCCTCCAGCCGCTCCGACATCTCCTCGCGGCCGAAGAACAGTTCCGCATCCCCGGGCTCGAACCGCGCCAGCCCCCGATACGGCGACTCGCCGTCCTCCTCGTCCACGCGCGGCTGCGCCGCGATCTCCTCGTCCACCTGCTCCCAGCGGTGCCGCCACTCCGCCTCGTCGCCCCCGCAGGCGCGCACGTAGGCCAGGAGCACCGGCAGGCTCGGCAGGCGCTCGCCCGCCGCCGCCTTCGACAGTACGGATGCGGAGAACCCGGCCCGCCGCGCCATCGCCCGATACCCCGGTGCCCCGGCCTCGTCACGGAGCTTGCGCAGCTCGCACGCCAGACGCTGCACCGGGCCGTCTTGCGGATCGATGGCCTTCTCCGGCCGCCCCACGCCACACACTCCCCCCTCTTGCCCCTCTGGCCTCGCCACCCTAAGGATCGGCTCACCGGGCCCGCAAACAGCGGGGTCTTGGCGTTTTTCCCCTGCTCACGGCCGTGTTAGCCGGGTGTTAGCGGAGCGGCAGCACGGCGCTAGCGGGCTCGACCAGAGTGAGTGTCGTACCGAGAAGACAGCGACACCGACCGCCCTGGGGGACCTGAAATGCGCGCCAACACCACTGCCCGTACCGCCCGTCGCCGCACCCTGCGCGTTGCCGCCGCGGCCCTGACCGCGGCCGCCGCGCTCTCCCTGACCGCCTGCTCCGGCTCGGACACCGCCGGCACGAAGCCCGCGGCCCAGACGGACACGGGCTCGGCCCCCGCCGAGCCCGGCGGCGCGGGTTCCTCCGCCGGGGCGCAGGGTTCCGACACCAAGGCGGACTCCGGTGCCGAGGCCGACGCGAAGGCGGACGCCAAGGCCGGTGCCAAGCCGGGTGCTGCGGGCAAGCAGTCGGGCGGTGGGCAGGCCGCCGGCGGTGGCAAGGCGGGCTCGGGTGTCGAGCGGTGCCACACCTCCGGGCTGAAGGCGTCGTTCGCCACGGGCGGCGATGCGGCGCCGGACCCGGACGCGGGCGGGTCGACGACCACCAGCGTCGTGCTGACCAACAAGGGCAGCCGCGCCTGCAAGATCGGTGGGTTCGCGGGCGTGGACCTCAAGTCCGAGAACGGCGGCGAGCGCTGGTCGCTGGCCCGCTCCTCGGCCAAGCACGGCTCGATCACCCTCGCGCCCGGCGACAGCACCGACTTCACCATCAACGTCGCCCTGACCAAGGAGGACAAGGGCTTCTACCAGCCCGCCTACGCGGACATCACCCCGCCCAACGAGACCAAGTCGATCACCATCGCCTGGCCCTGGGGCACGCTCGTCGACCAGCGCGGCGCCACCCACCCGGCCACCTTCGTCAACCCCATCGGCTGACCGCCTCGACCGACCGCCTCGGCACCGCCCCGGAGTCGAACCGGAGTCGAGCCGAGAAAGTCCGCTGCCCCGGATGTGTCACATCCGGGGCAGCGGACTCTCCGCTTCACGGCCCGCGCCCTCCGGCATGTCCCGCCACGGAACACGCCCGATCGGTCACCCCGCCGCGGGCTCCGTCGCCATCACCCGCACCGGGCGCGTCTCCGGCAGCAGCGCGAAGCAGCCCAGACTGAGCAGAGCGATCCCCGTCAGATACGCGGCCACGCCCCAGGGCACCGCGCCGCCCCGCTCGGCGAGCGCCGTCGCCACGATCGGTGTCAGCGCCCCGCCGACGACCCCGCCGAGGTTGTAGCCGACCGCGGCCCCCGTGCAGCGCACGCGCGGCTCGTACAGCTCCGGCAGATACGCGGCGATCACGGCGAACATCGTGATGAACGCCAGCAGCGCCCCCAGGAAGCCGAGGAACATCAGCAGCGGCGCCCCCGTGGCGAGCAGCGCGACCATCGGGAACATCCACAGGGCGGAGGCCGCGCATCCCGCCAGGCACAAGGACCGCCGGCCGAAGCGGTCGCCCAGCAGCGCCGCCAGCGGTGTCAGGGAGCCCTTCACCACCACCGCGGCCATGATGCAGGTCAGCATGACGGTGCGGCTCACGCCCAGTCGTTCCGTCCCGTAGGCGAGAGACCAGGTCGTCACGGCGTAGAAGACCGCGTAGCCCACCGCGAGCGCGCCGGCGGTCAGCAGGACGAGCCGCCAGTGGTCGCGCACGACATGGGCGATCGGCACGCGCGCATGGTCCTCGATTTCGCGGAACCGCGGACTCTCGGCGAGCGACGACCGCAGCCACAGCCCCGCCACGGCCATCAGCCCGGCCGCCCAGAAGGGCACGCGCCACCCCCAGGACGCGAACTGCGCCTCGGACAGCGTCGCCGACAGCGCCAGCATCACGCCGTTGGCGAGCACGAACCCCAAGGACGGCCCGACCTGCGGGACGCTCGTCCACAGCGCGCGCCGTTCGGCGGGCGCGTGCTCCGCGGTCAGCAGCACGGCCCCGCCCCACTCCCCGCCGAGCCCGAGCCCCTGCAGAAACCGCAGGACGAGCAGCAGGACGGGAGCGGTCACCCCGATCGTGTCGTACGTCGGCACGCAGCCGACCGCGACCGTCGAGGCGCCGGTGAGGAGCAACGACGCGAGCAGAACCGGGCGTCTGCCGTGCCGGTCCCCGATGTGCCCGAACAGCACCGAGCCGAGCGGCCGGGCGACGAAGCCCACGCCGAAGGTGGCGAAGGCGGCCAGCGTCCCGGCGACCGAGGAGAACGTGGGGAAGAACAGCGGTCCCAGGACCAGCGCCGCGGCGGTCCCATAGACGAAGAAGTCGTAGAACTCGACGGTCGTCCCGGCGAGCGAGGCGGCTGCGAGCCGCAGCATGGAGGGCGCCCTTACGGTGCGTACATCGCGCATGCCGTGTCAACTACCCACGGTGATCGACGGTTACGGGAGCGCGGCGGGGGCGCGGACGCGTCGGTGCGTCACGGCGATGCGCCCGGCGCGATGGTGGAGGCGGATCGTGCCCGTGCCCGCACGTGACCCACCGACCCCTAGGCCGAGGCCGACGGGTCCTCATCGCGCCGCGGCCCCTGGGCCAGCGGGATGGCGCAGTTGTCGGAGAAGCCCTGGCTGTGCAGGCCCATGGCGCTGTTGACGCGGGAGCGGAGGTTCTCCACGGCGACCATCATGGTCAGCTCCACGAACGCCGCCTCGCCCAGGCGCCCGCGCAGGCTCTCGGTCAGCTCGTCGGTCACGGTCGGCGGGGTCGCCGTCATCGCCTCGGTGTACTCCATGACCAGCCGCTCCAGCTCCGTGAAGGACTCCTCGTGGTCCCGCCAGGCCGGCACCTTGCTGATCTTCGTCAGCGGCAGCCCCAGCCGGTCGGCCTGCCAGTAGCCGAAGTCCACGCACCACGAGCAGCCGATCGCCGCCGCCGACACCAGCTCCGCCAGGTGCTTCAGGGCGGGGTCCAGCGCCTTCCAGCGCGCCACCTTGTTCTCGAAGGAGAAGTAGGAGCGCAGGATCCTGGGGTGGTGGCCCATGGCCAGCGCGGGCTCCATGACCTTGCCGTAGGCGCGCCGCGAGTACCACTGCGCGAACCGGACGGTGAGGGTGCGCCGCGGGGTGAGGGAGATGCGGGCCATGACGGGTGCCTCCTGGTTCGTAGCTGCCTTCTCACTCCATTGACGTACCGGGGGCGGGCCGATGTGACATGCCGGGGCGAGAATGCAGGCATGGCTGACAAAGCGGCGAAGGCAGTGCTGGTGGGCGGGCCCGAGGAGCTGCCCGAGCGGATCGTGCCGATCGATCCGCCCGGGGACGAGCTGAAGGTCCCGTACCGCAACGGCTATGAGCACTTCCGGGCCACCAGCCGGCAGCAGCACACCGCCGAGGGTGCCCTGCCCGTGTACGAGTGGTGGGAGCGTACGGAGCTGCCCGGGTAGCCCCGCGAGCCCGACGAGCCCGACGAGCCCGACGAGCCCGGAGCGCGCTGCCCCGGTCGGCGGTTCACGGGGTGGCGGCGAAGGCCCGCAGGGCGATCTTCTGGGTGTTCTGCTGCTGCGGCCAGTCCGCCTCCGTGCCCAGGACCAGGACGGCGAACTGGCGGCCGTCGTCGGCGGTGAAGGCGCAGTCGACGACCTTGACCCGTTCACCGATCTTCTTGCTGTCATAGGCATAGACCAGTTGGGCGGCGTCCTTGCCCGGAGCCGGACCGTCGAAGGGCGCCAGGCTGATCTCCTCGTAGCCGGGGTTGTTGGCCAACCCCTCGGATGCCTTCCGCAGCGCCTCCTCCGGGGTGGTTTCCGGTTCGGTGATCTCGAAGATCTGCACCAGTCCCCGAGCGTCCGGAGCCGTGTAGAAGACGCCGGTGTCGCGGACGCTGCGCAGCCAGCCGACCGGTACCGCGGTGGTGAAGCCCTTGTCGTCGTGGACGACGCGGTAGCCGTGCGGCGGCGCCGGGCCCCAGGGGTCGCCGGAACCGGTGGAGCCGGTGTCGCCGGTGGGCGGCGCCGAGGTGCCGGTGCCGGGGCCCTCCGATGCGGACGCCTTGGTACGGGCCGGTGGGCGGGCGGCGGCCGGCTCGTCGCCGCGCCCCCACAGCAGATAGCCGCCGCCGGCACCCGCCGCGATCACGGCCACCGCCACTCCGGCGGCCAGCGCGGTACGGCGCCGCCGCCCGCCGCTCATGGGTCCCGGCGCGGGCGCGGGCGGGTGCGGCGCAGGCGTGGGGACCACCAGCGGGTCGGCCCCCGGGACGCCGGCACCGTCGGGTGACGGTCCCGGTCCCGCCGACGGCGCGAAGTCCGGCCGGGGCGGCATCGGTCCCGTATACGGGGCGGGCGGTGGTGTGCCGTCCTCCCAGCTCTGGGTCTCGCTGTTCCAGCGGGCCGGGCCGCGGCCCTTCATCGTCAGCCTCCCACCAGGGCCGCGACCGCCTGGCCGACCGCCGCCCCGGAGGCCAGCAGCCCCACGACGGCGCTGGCGTCCGTGAGCGCCGTACGCAGCCGGGCCAGCCGCCCCGGCCCGGCCGCACCCGTGTCGGCGATCTCCGTCTCGGTGTCGGCCAGCTCCCCGCTCAGCGCCGTGACCTGCGGTGTCTCCACCGCCCTGGACAGATCGTCGCGCAGGGCCCGGACGGCACGCAGCAGCTCCTGCTGCGCCGGGTCCGCCGCGGGCCCGCCGACGCCTTCGTTGTGGGTGACGGTGTTGTGGTCGCCGATGGCGAAGGCACCCTGGACGCTGCCGATGTGGATGCCGCCCTTGCCGCGCTCGTCAGCCGTTGCCACGCTTGGTACTTCCCTTCGCCGCGGAGCCCCGCTCGGTGGAGTGGTGGGTGATCGTGTTGTGGTCGCCGATACCGACGGCGCCCTGCGCGGACTCGACGTACACGCCGCCCTCGGCGACATGCACGATCCGCTGCTCGAACTCGTCGGTCCGATAGCCGGCCTCGCTCAGCGCCGTGGTGACCCCGGCCGCCACCCGCTGCTGAACGGTCTTCAGATAGCGGGCCACGTCCATGTCCTGGAAGAGCGAGGACTCCCCGTAGGAGCCCAGCTCGCGTACGGCGGCACCGGGGCCCTCGGGGAGCGCCGCACCGTGCCCCGCCGTCGCCAGCCGCCAGGCCGACAGCAGCCCGCGCAGCAGCGTGAGCACCGCCGAACCCGCGGAGCGCGGCGTACGGCTCAGTGCCCACACCGCCTTGCCGAAGTGGTGGTGGTGCCGGTACTGGTGGGCGATCCGGTCGGCATCCTGGAACTGCTGCCGCAGCGGCCACAGCACATGCGGCGCGACCTCCAGCATCAGCATCCCGCCCTGGGTGTGCACCCGCACGAAGATCGTGGTGACGATGCCCTCGTTCCAGCCGCCGACCCGGATGCGCAGGAAGTGCCGACGGGTCTCCCCGCCCTCCTCGACGGCCGCGGCCCGGTGCTCCTCGAACGCCTCCGGTGCGTACGGCGCCGCCGCCCGGGTCGGCAGCCCCTCCGCCGGCAGGAAGACGCACTCGTCGATCTCCAACGCGCGCAGCCGGTCGCGCACGGCGGCCGCCGCCTGCGGTGACCCGTGCGGGGACGGCACCCGCAGCGCCGCCACCAGGGGCACGATGCGCTCCAGGATGCCCGCGTTGTCCAGCGGCTCGACCTTCCGGTCCGGCCGCGGGACCAGCTCCACCGACAACGACCACGTCTTGTACGGCCAGCCGGCGCCGCAGAACGGATCGGCGGCCCGGTACATCACCAGCGGCCCGTGCTGCTCGATCCGCACCCGCTCCCGCAGCCGCCGGAAGCGCAGGCCCTCGGCCCGCTCCGCCGGGTCGGACATGACGTCGGGGAAGCGCTCCTTGGACAGCTCGCGGGCCAGCGCCCGCGCGAACTGCCCGCGCTGCAGGGCGACCAGCGTGGCCAGCACCAGCGGCAGCAGCAGCGCGATCCACACCTGGAGCATGCCGGAGCCGCCGCTGGGACCGGCGTCGGTGTAGGCGGACGTGGTGTCCAGGCCGTCGTACGAGCCGCCGTAGGAGTCGCCGCCCCCGAACCAGCCGAAGTCCGGCGCCTCGGAGGAGGACGAGCCGAACGGCAGCAGGTTCGTCAGGAACCTGGTCGGCAGTCCCCGCCAGGCGCCTCCCAGGGCCTCCCCGACGACGACCGCGACCACCAACGCCACGATGAAGAACAGCAGTTGGAGCCGCCCGTACCACCGCAGCAGGAAGGAGAGGCCGCGCGCCAGCCACGCGGGGACGGGCGCCCGGCGGACCAGGCGCGACAGCGCCATGAAGACGACGGGGAAGAGGTAGAGCACCGCCAGCCCCGACGACATCGGGATGGCCACGATCCACACACCCAGGATCGCGGCGGCCCAGCCCAGCTCCAGGCGGCGGGCGCGCAGCGCGTGGGCCAGCACCCGGGCCGCATCGATGCCCAACGAGGGTGCGGCGAACCGCTCCTCGTGGACGTACAGCTCGTCGATGACCGCGTCCCGGAACGGCTCGTCCATATACGTACCGGCGCACAGCAGCCGGGTGGCATCACTGGCCCCCGGCGGGGTCACGGGCAGTGGCGGCGGCGGAGGCTCGGTCGCGGACTCGGGCGGTTCGGGCGGCCTCTTGTCTAACCGCGGTTGATCATCGGGCCCTTCGGGCTGCGCGGGCACACTCGTCCGGGTCATCGGCCTCCCCCATATACGCCAATGGACTGCCACAGCGGCGGAGTTGACGGACGAGGCGCCGGTGACCGCCGCGGCGACACGGAAGCCGCAGCATAGGCCAGTGGACCACTCCGTGTCAGCGCGATAACGGAAAGTGGTCGCCGCGCGGGTCAGAGGCCCGTACGGAACTCCCCTTCCTTGACGGCAGCGAGGAAGGCCGCCCACCCGGCCACCGGGAGGAGCAGGACGGGCCCCTCGGGGTTCTTGCTGTCACGGACGGGGACGATGCCGGGGATACCGGGGGCTACTTCGATGCAGTCCCCGCCGTCGCGGTCGCTGTAGCTGCTCTTCGTCCAGGTCGCCGCGTCGAGCTCGTACCTGTCCATCGTCGCCGTACCCTTCCATCGCCTCGATGATCAGAGCGGCGGACTCCCGGGCCGACAGAGCGTCCGCCCTGAGCACATCATAGGTCTGGCTGTGGCGGGCGTAGGCGGCCGGATCGTCGTTGAAATGACCACGGTCCAGCGACTCCGAGTAGACCCACTGCTCCCCCTTCGGCAGGGTGATCAGCGTCATTGAGGTCTTGGGCCGGATGAGTTCAGGCCGATTGGCCGGCGCGACCTGGATGCGGATATTTGGGCGCCGACCGACGGCCAGCAGGTGCGCGCACTGGCTACGCATGACGGCCGCGCCGCCCACCACGTTACGCAGACAACTCTCGTCAAGAACCGCGAGATACAAGGGGCCATCACCGCCGAGGAAGCGACCCTGCCTGCTGAGCCGTGCCCTGACTCGCTCCTCCGTCCTTTCACTGCTCGCGGGATCGGAGAACAGCGCCCATGCGTACTCTTCCGACTGCAACAGCCCTGGCATGACTTGCGTTTGATACTGACGCAAGGCCACCGCCACCGCATCCATCTCAGCCCTGCGCTCGAACCAGTCCGGATGCTGCACCTCCGGATACCAGTCGATCCGCCGCCACAACCGCAGCAACACCCCGCCCGTGCCCAGCAGTTCATCGCAGGCCCTGGCGAAGGACTCCTGTGGTACGCGAGTGCCCGCCTCCACGCGCGCCACGTGGGAGCGGTCGCACGGGATCTTGGCCGCCAGGGCGGCCTGGGTCAGGAGTGCCGCCTCCCGGTGGTGTTTGAGCACCTCGCCGAACACGGCCGCGGTGGTACCGGCCGTCCCTCCCGTGCCGTTGCGTCGACCCACCGACCTCGCCCCCCTTTGTGACAGTTGACCACTGGCACGCGCTCAGCGTTGTGACCGGCGATCTCACTGAGCAACGATGAACACACCCAGAGTAAAAGGCCGCACTGACAATCACGGCGTGCTCCTGCATGCCCGAACACGCAGAACCCCCGCGACGTTGGCAGACGTCCGGGGGCGTGGTCTTCAACCCAGAGAGATGGAGATTGACGACATGCACCACGTTATCCGGCTCTTCGAGCCGCTGCTACGCCTGTTACTGCCCCGGGCGGGACGTCATCGGCCTGGCGAGGTACCGCCCTCCTGCGCGAGGTGCGCGGCGGGGCCGACGTCGGCGCGGCCGCCTTTCCTCCCTCCCGCACGTCACTCGGAGCCGCTGCGGGATGAGAAGTATGCCCTCGTACTCCCTTACCTGATCGCGTATGAGCGGCGGCAGCGGCGGCGCGAGTACTGGCGTCACCAGATGCAGGTGGGGGGCTGATGGGCCGTGAGTGCCGCCCAGTTCACCTGATGGAACCGGCGACGGGGGCCGATCCCAAGCCGATCGCCGGGTGCGATGTGTGCGGGGCGCTGGCCCGGCAGCGGGCGGCGGCGTACGCCGTCGGGGACCGGTCGGCGGCGACCGACTGCAACGTGGAGATCCGCCGCCATCCCCACCCGGGGTAGCACCGGCCGCGGCCCGTAGGTGGCCGGATAGGTGGCCGGATACGGCCGAGCCCGCACGGCCATGGCGGACCGTGCGGGCTCGTGGCGGTACGGCTCTTTCAGAGCCGGGTGAGCGCGGTGGCTCAGAGCAGGCCGAGGGCGCGGACCGCCTCGCGCTCCTCCGCGAGCTCCTTCACGGACGCGTCGATGCGGGTGCGCGAGAACTCGTTGATGTCCAGGCCCTGGACGATCTCGTACGCGCCGTCCTTGGTGGTGACGGGGAACGAGGAGATCAGGCCCTCCGGGACGCCGTAGGAGCCGTCCGAGGGGATGCCCATCGAGGTCCAGTCGCCGTCGGCGGTGCCGTTGACCCAGGTGTGGACGTGGTCGATGGCGGCGTTGGCGGCGGAGGCCGCGGAGGACGCGCCGCGGGCCTCGATGATCGCCGCACCGCGCTTGGCGACGGTCGGGATGAAGCTGTCGGCCAGCCACTTCTCGTCGTTGACGGTCTCGGCGGCGTTCTTGCCGGCGACCGTGGCGTGGAAGATGTCCGGGTACTGGGTGGCCGAGTGGTTGCCCCAGATCGTCAGCCGGCGGATCTCGGAGACCGGGGTGCCGGTCTTCTGCGCGAGCTGGGAGACGGCGCGGTTGTGGTCCAGGCGGGTCATCGCGGTGAAGCGCTCGCGCGGTACGTCCGGCGCGGCGGCCTGCGCGATCAGCGCGTTGGTGTTGGCGGGGTTGCCGACGACCAGGACCTTGATGTCGTCCGCGGCGTGGTCGTTGATGGCCTTGCCCTGCGGCTTGAAGATGCCGCCGTTGGCCTCCAGCAGGTCGCCGCGCTCCATGCCCTTGGTGCGGGGGCGGGCGCCGACGAGCAGGGCGACGTTCGCGCCGTCGAAGGCGACGTTCGGGTCGTCCGAGATGTCGATGCCCTGAAGCAGCGGGAAGGCGCAGTCGTCGAGCTCCATCGCGGTGCCCTCGGCGGCCTTCAGACCCTGCGGGATCTCCAGGAGGCGCAGCTTGACCGGCACGTCCGCGCCGAGCAGATGACCGGAAGCGATGCGGAAGAGGAGGGCGTAACCGATCTGGCCGGCGGCGCCGGTGACGGTGACATTGACGGGAGTGCGGGTCATGGCGATCTCCTGCGCGACGTTTTCTGGGGGCAAGCCCCAGACCACCATGGGTGGCGGTGGGTGTCCCTGCCCATTTATCTCGGCCTCTCAAGGTCTCTTGGTATCGAGAGACCGGCCGCCAGGCTATCGGACCCCCGCCGGTGGCAAGCGACGGGCCGGTGTGGCGCACCTCACCGGGTGCGTCGGGGCATCCGTACGCCCGCCCGCGGTGCCGTACACAGGGCCGGGCCGAGCGCTCCGCCGTACGCCCCTGGGGGCGGGTGCGGCGGCCGCCCGCTGGTAGGAGGGGCGCGGGCGGCCGCCGAGTTGTGCACACCCGTGGGGGGTACCGGTCGCATGCCCCCGATGGCGGCGGGCATGCGCCCCACTTCCCGACGCGCTCCCGCGGACGGCGATTCCCGGCCAGGGGCGCGCCCCGATGGCGGGACGGCCGACTGCCGCACGGGATTTTTTGACCGACCCCGGACGGGATTGACCGACCCCCGGGCGGGACGACCGACCGACGAGGCGACCGATCGACGAGGCGACTGGCCGCCGGGGCGACCCGCCTCCGGCTAGCGGGCCGTCGGCTGGACGCAGCCCTTCGCGCCCGCCACGGTCGTACCGCAGGCCGTGACCTTCGCCGGGTCGCCCGGGACCTCGACCATCGCGGTGTACGCGGCGCCGCCGCGCTCGACCCGCGCCGTCAGGCCGCGGCCGGCCTCGCCGATGGTGACCCGGTCGCCGGGCGCCGCACCGCTGATCCGCGCCCAGGCCGCATGGCAGACGGCGCTGTAGCGGACCTCGACCAGCGCACCGCCGGCCATCCCGCGCGACGGGCTGACGGCGCGCTTCCCGCCGCACCCCATCGCCTCCGGGTCCTTGCCCGCACACGCGGCCCCGTCGCAGCGCACCCCGGCGGGCAGCACCGGCCGGGCGCTCGGTGTCGGCTTCGACGCGGGCGGTGCCGCCGTCTTCTCGGCACCGCCGGTGCCCGGATTCAGCAGCAGGAAGGCGGCGCCGGCCACCAGCAGCGCGCCGACGACGCCGACGGCGCCCATCAGCAGCCGGCCGCGACGGGCGGGCGGCTGCTCGGCGGCTGCCGCGGGCGCGGCCGGCGGGGCCGGGGACGGCGCGGCCGCCGCCTGCTTCCACTCCGGGAAGTCCGACGCCGAGGGCGTCTCGCTGCTCCTTTGGTGCGGCACCGGCGGGATGCGGGGCGCGGACGCGGTCTGCGGCGGATCCGCGACCTGCACGCCCTTCGCCGACCGCGCGGCCTTCACCGCCTTCACCGCCTTCGCCGGCTGCTCGGCCCCGGCCGGCTGGGCCGCGATGTCCAGCGCGGCCCGCGCCTGGGCGACGCGTATCGCCTCCATCGTGACGTCGTGCCGCATCTCCGCCCGGCTCCAGGCGCGTTCGGCCAGCTCCCACATCGTGGTGAGATGCCCGGGATGCGTACCGGTCGCCTCGGCGAGCGCGATCACCGCGCGCTGCGGCGGCAGCAGCCGCCCGTTGAGATATCGCTCCCACGAGGTCTTGCTGAAGCCCGTACGGTCCGCGACGGCGGCCACACTCAGCCCGCTGCGGTCCACGAGTGTGCGCAGCCGATCGGTGAACTCCCCTACCTGCGGGTCGAGTTCCTCCGGTAGCGCCTTCCAGCGAGGCATGGCCTCCCCCAATCCCCCACACATATGCGACGGCGCGGCTCCCCCAGCGCGCCCGCCCTCATTGACTACCCGTAGGGATGCTTCCGGCCAGGAGGCAGTTCCCCATTTCCCAGCGCACGGGAGCATTCAGGTGCATACCGGCACACCCGCGCACGCCCCACGAGCCCCCAGCAGTGTGGCATTTCCACCGCAGCACCTACGACTTCTCTACGTATCCCGATAAGAACCGGCCACGATGGGGTAAGGGGCCAGCCATCGGGGCCGGGCTGTTCCTGCTACTGCGGGAAGCACTCCGCGGCCGCGCCGCCCGCCGGGCGCAGGCACACCCGCACGCCGTGCGGGCCGCGGGCCGCCGTCATCGGCGTGACGAGGTACCCCTCGGCGTCGAAGCGGTCCTCGACCCGCACCGACCGCGGCTTCGCCCCCGGAGCCGACACCTCGACACGGTCACCGATCCGGCCGCCACGCAGCCGCGCCCAGGCGGCCTTGCACGACTCGGCGTAGCGGATCTCCAGATGCCGGCCCCCGGCCGCGGTCCGCTCCGCGACCGTCGCCGCCAGGCCCTGGCCTCCGCAGTACATCGACCGCGCGTCCTTGCCGTCGCAGGCCGCCCCCCGGCAGCCGGTCACCGAGGAGGGCACCGACGCGGGAGGCGCCGCCGGTCCGCCGCCGGGGTCCGTCCCCGGCCGCAGCACCCACACCGCGACGAGGGCCGCCACGGCGGCGCAGACCCCGGCCGCCACCGGCACGGCCCACCGCGCCAGCCGCGGCGCCCGTCCCGCCCCGGGGTCGGAATCCGGGGCGCCGCCGGCCGGTCCGGCGGCATCCGGCCCGCCCTCGGACGGGCCCGGGGCGGCCGCGGCCGGGGCGGGGGCGGGGGCGGCCCGCCCGCTCCACGCGGCGTCCGCCAGCTCCCACAGCGCCACCAGCCGCCCGGCCGGCTCGCCCGCCAGCCGGCACAGCGTCTCCACCGCGTCCCTGGGCGGCAGCTTCTTGCCGTTGAGATACCGCTCCCACGACGACTTGCTGTAGGCGGTCCGCGCGGCGAGCGAGGCCAGGCTCAGGCCCGTACGCGTCCGCAACTCCCGCATCGCCGCCGCCAGTCGGGCGCACTCCAGCCCCGCGCGCAGCTCACCGGTCCGCCCACTCACCGGCGCAGCGCCTTCCAGGTGTCGGGGCCCACGATCCCGTCCACCGGCAGACCGGCCGCCTGCTGAAGGCGCTTGGCGGCGCGCATGGTGTTCTCGCCGACGATGCCGTCCACCGGCCCCGGGTCGTAGCCCCGGTGGCGCAGCAGGCACTGCGCCTCGACGACCTCCCAGCCGCTGGTGCCGTTGCCGAGGATCGCCGTGGCCGTACGGCTGCGCCCGGCGTACAGGCCGTCGCCGGTGCGCCGGACGTGGCAGGCGTAGGTCTCCCCCGCCCGGTGGGTGAAGGCCGGTGCGGGCCCGGGGGCGCGGGCGGCCGCCTCGACGCCCCGGTCGGGCCCGGTCGCGCCGTCGTCCTGCCAGGGCCGGACGAGAAGCAGCGCCACACCGGCCACGAGGAGCAGGGCCAGCGCGCCGAGGGCGATGAGCCCGCGGGCGCCCGGGAGGCGGCGGGCGGGCGCCGGGGGCTCGGCCTCCGGGCGTTCGCCCTCCGGGAGCTGGGCCTCCGGCTGCGGCGGGGCCGCCTTCCATGCCTGCGCCGCGACCTCGTGCAGCGCCAGCAGCCGGGTCGGATCGGTGCCGCAGACCCGCGCGAGCGCCTCCACCGCCTCCCTGGGCGGCAGCTTCTTGCCGTTGAGGTACCGCTCCCACGACGACTTGCTGTACGCGGTCTTGGCGGCGAGCGAGGCCAGGCTCAGCCCGCTGTGGTCCTTCAGTCTCCGCAACTGCACGACGAGCTGCCGCACCCGCTGGTCGAGCGATGCGGGCAGCCCCTTCCAACGCGACATGTCCCACCCCATACGCGTTCGATCCCCCGAGGCCAGGAGCCCCCTGTGCCCCGATAATGGCGCGCACCCGGCCTCCGGTTCCCGGTTTTACGCTTTCCGCACGGTATCCGGACATCCGCACCGTGTTGTTCCGCATCCCAGCGCGACCTCCGCCGAAACGGCGTCCCCGCAGGTCAGAGGCGAAGACGTCCCACAAGCTCCCCACCACCGCGCTTCGGGTGGCCGTGGCCGCAGACGGCGGCGCACAGTCGGTGGCGCACCACAGGGCGGCGCGGTCCACCCCGCGCCGCCTCCACCACAACGGGGAGGACATCCACACCATGAACGCTCGCAAGCGCCTCGCGCTCACCGCGGCCGCCGCGGCCGTCACCGGGGGCCTGGCCTTCGCGCCGGCCGCCGGCGCGGCCGCCGCCCCCGCGCAGGCCAAGCAGGGCCCGGTCACCGCCCAGCGCGCGCCGTCCAACTGCCCCCGCGGCTACCTGTGCGTCTACCCCAAGGCGAACTACCAGGGGACGCCGAAGAAGGTCGCGCAGAACAACCGCGACCTGCGCCGCTACGGCGGCGCGTTCAACTACCCGCTGTCGGCGTTCAACAACGGTGCCCAGTGCAATGTGACGGTCTACGAGAAGCCCGGCTACCGCGGCGGCCACGCGAAGCTGAACCGCGGCACGGGCTGGGCGTACATCGGCGCCAACCTCATGACCATCTACTCGAACAAGTGGTGCTGACCCACCCCTGAACGAAAGCGGCGGCCCGCCCTCCCTCGGGGGAGGGGGCGGGCCGCCGCCGTCCGGTCTCGACCGGAACTAGGGCCTGTCCGATGGGTCCTAGCGCACGGTGAAGTGCACGATGTCGTCCAGGAACGGGATGTGGATCCACGGCTTGGGCTGCACCATCATCGCCAGCACCACGATCACGAAGCCGAGCACCCCGTACGTCGCCATGTCCGTGAAGCGGGAGCGGACCGCCAGCATGCCCACCGAGGGCAGCGCCCACCGCAGCACCGCGCCCCCCAGCAGCGCCAGGCCGATCACCAGCGACCCGACCCGGAACGCGTCGAGCGCGACGAGCAGCAGCCCCACCGCGACGCCGCCCATGACGGCGAGCAGCGGCCACTGGCGGGCCGGCGCGGGATAGTCGCCCGACGCGGCCCGGCCGCCGCCCTCGGGGCGGGCCGTGTCGCGGGTCAGCGCCGGGAAGCGGCGCGAGGTGCGCTGCGGCTCGGAGGCTCCGTCCGAATGCGCTTCGGCAGCCATGGCTGGCAGTCCCTTTCCGCTGGCTGGTTCGATGGTGCGGGCCGTCCGGCCTGCCAAGGACAGGATCGCAGATCCGGGGCGCTGTCTCAGCCGGCCGCGCGCTCGGCGGCCTCGACGACGTTGACCAGCAGCTGGGCGCGGGTCATCGGGCCGACACCGCCCGGGTTGGGGGCGACCCAGCCGGCCACCTCGGCGACGCCCGGGTGCACATCGCCGACGATCTTGCCGTTCTCGTCCCGGCTGACGCCGACGTCCAGGACGGCCGCGCCGGGCTTGACGTCCTCCGGCTTGATGATGTGCGGCACACCGGCGGCGGCGACGATGATGTCGGCCTGCTTCAGATGCGCGGAGAGGTCCCGGGTGCCGGTGTGGCACTGGGTGACCGTGGCGTTCTCCGACTTGCGGGTCAGCACCAGCGGCATCGGGCGGCCGATCGTGATGCCGCGGCCGACGACCACCACATGCGCGCCCTTGATCTCGACGTCGTGCCGGCGCAGCAGCTGGACGATGCCGTACGGGGTGCACGGCAGCGGGCCCTCGATGCCCAGCACCAGCCGGCCCAGGCTCATCGGGTGCAGCCCGTCGGCGTCCTTGGCCGGATCCATCAGCTCCAGGACGCGGTTGGCGTCGATGCCCTTGGGGAGCGGGAGTTGGACGATGTAGCCGGTGCAGGCCGGGTCCTCGTTCAGCTCCCGGACGACCGCCTCGATCTCCTCCTGGGTGGCGGTCGCGGGCAGTTCGCGCTGGATCGAGGCGATGCCGACCTGGGCGCAGTCGCGGTGCTTGCCGTTGACGTACCAGCGGCTGCCCGGATCGTCGCCGACCAGGAGAGTGCCGAGGCCGGGCTGCACGCCCTTGGCCTTCAGGGCCTCGACGCGGGTGGCGAGCTCGGACTTGATAGCGGCTGCGGTGGCCTTGCCATCCAGAATCTGGGCAGTCATGCCCCCATCCTCCCGGATGAGGGCGGTCGCGTTCCAATCAGGGCACGCGGGACTCCGTTGGCCGGAATTGATCATTGCACTTGCACAACGGCTGGGGCTCTTGACTGGACAGAGTGAATGCGCAACTAGAAGGATTGACGCGCAGTGCCGCAGGCTTCATCGGGGGGTGGCCAGTGCAACCTGTTTTTCCTCCGAGTCACGCCGCGTCGTCCCCCACTGACACAACGGAGGAAAACAGCAGATGAGTTTCGGTGACCCGAACAACCCGTACGGCCAGCCGCCGCAGGCCCCGCAGGCCCCCTACGGGCAGCAGCCGCCGGTGCCGCCGCAGGGCGGGCCCGGCTACGGCTACCCGCAGCAGCAGCCGGCCGCCCCGCAGCAGCCGTACGGATACCCCCAGCAGCCGGCCGCGCCGCAGCAGCCCTACGGCGCCTACCCGCAGCAGGGAGCGCCTTACGGCCAGCCCGGCATGCCGGGGATGCCGATGGGCTACGCGAGCTGGGGCGCCCGGGTCGGCGCGTACCTGATCGACGGCCTGATCGTGGGTGCCATCCCGGGCATCCTGTACATCATCGCCGTGATCATCGCCAGCAGCTCGTCGGTGACCGTGGACACCTCCACCTGCCCGCCCGGCGACTACCAGTGCATCAGCGACGCCTACGACGCGGCCAGCGTCATGCCGGTCGGCTCGATCATCATGATCGTGCTCGCCGGTCTGATCGCCTTCGCCGGCGGGATCTTCATCCTCACCAAGGAGGGCAGCACGGGCCAGACCCCGGGCAAGAAGGCCCTGAAGATCCGCCTGGTCAAGGAGGCCACCGGCCAGCCGATCGGCTTCGGTATGGCCTTCGTGCGCAAGCTGTGCCACTTCCTCGACGGCATCTGCTACATCGGCTACCTGTGGCCGCTGTGGGACGAGAAGTCCCAGACGTTCGCGGACAAGATCGCCGGAACGGTGGTCGTCAGGTCCCAGTGAGGCGTCGGGGGAACACCCCCGGCCCCTAGCGCCACTCGTCGAAGGCCCCCTCGCAACTGCGCGATCGGGGCCTTCACCGCTCCGTCCGACTCGTTTGAAGGACACAGCTCGTGAGTTACCCCAATCAGAACCCCTACGGCCCGCCGCCGGGCCAGCAGCCCGGCTACGGGCCGGGTCAGCAGCCGGGCTACGGCTATCCCCAGCAGCAGCCGCCGTCGCCCTACGGCCCGTACCCGGGCGGCCCCGTGCCGGGCATGCAGCCGCAGTACCCGATGGTGATGCCCGGCGGGGTCAAGGCCGCCCGGGTGATGCTGTTCGTGCTCGCCGGCCTGAACCTCATCGGCCTGGTCCTCGCCGTGATGGGGCTCGGCGGCGTCAGCAAGGCCTCGCACAACGCCTCGCCGTACGCGGCCGAGGACGACATCATGGCCATGAACGTCGGCAAGGGCCTGCTGATCGCGGTCATCGTCGTCATCGTGGTCTTCATCGCGGCCGCCATCACGCTGGCGGTGCAGTTCGCCAACGGCGGCAGCGGCGTCCGCGTCGGCACCATCATCTTCGGCATCGCCAACATCATGCTGAGCCTGTTCAGCTTCCCCATCGGCCTGGTCCACACGGTCCTGGGCATCCTGGTGCTGGTCTTCGTCTCCAAGGACGACGGCAACGCCTGGTTCAACCGGCCGCGTTACTGACACCGCAGGCACCCGCTCCGGCGCCCCGCGCCGCACCGAAGGCCCGCACCGAGGAGACTCGGTGCGGGCCTCGTGCTCGACCGGGCGGCCCCGTGCCGGGCAACACCGCGGCCTGCGGGCCGAGTTCGCACCCCACCCCACCACACGCGCGAGGCGCCCACCCCGGCCGGATTCGGGGTGGGCGCCTCGTGTGTGCAACAGGCCGAGGCTCGGCCTCAGACTCGGGCTCAGTGGAAGAAGTGCCGCGTACCGGTGAAGTACATCGTCACGCCGGCCTTGCGCGCGGCCTCCACGACCAGCTCGTCACGGACCGAACCGCCCGGCTGCACCACGGCCTTGACGCCCGCGGCGGTCAGGATCTCCAGGCCGTCGGGGAACGGGAAGAACGCGTCCGAGGCGGCGTAGGAGCCGCGGGCCCGCTCCTCGCCCGCGCGCTCGACGGCGAGCTTCGCGGAGTCGACGCGGTTGACCTGGCCCATGCCGACACCGACCGAGGCGCCGTCCTTGGCGAGCAGGATCGCGTTGGACTTCACCGCGCGGCACGCCTTCCAGGCGAAGGCCAGCTCGGCCAGTTCGCCGGCGGACAGCGCCTCGCCGGTGGCCAGCGTCCAGTTCGCCGGGTCGTCGCCCTCGGCCTGGAAGACGTCGGAGTGCTGCAGCAGCACCCCGCCGGAGATCGGCTTGAGGTCGCCGGGCCGGTGCGGATGGCCCTCGACACGCAGCACCCGGATGTTCTTCTTGCGGGCCAGCACCTCCACCGCGCCGTCCTCGTAGCCGGGGGCGGCGATCACCTCGGTGAAGATCTCGGCGACCTGCTCGGCCATCGCCACCGAGACCGGCCGGTTGACGGCGATCACACCGCCGAAGGCGGACAGCGAGTCGCAGGCGTGCGCCTTGCGGTGCGCCTCGGCGACATCCGCGCCGACCGCGATACCGCACGGGTTGGCGTGCTTGATGATCGCCACGCACGGCGCGTCGTGGTCGTAGGCGGCACGGCGCGCGGCCTCGGTGTCGACGTAGTTGTTGAAGGACATCTCCTTGCCGTGCAGCTGCTCGGCGTTGGCGAGGCCGCCCGGCTGACCGTCGGTGTACAGCGCGGCGCCCTGGTGCGGGTTCTCGCCGTAGCGCAGCACGTTCTTGCGCTGCCAGCTCTCGCCGAGGAACTCCGGCAGGCCGTTGCCCTCCGGCTCCGGCGCGTAGGAGTTGGTGAACCAGCTCGCCACGGCCACGTCGTACGCCGCGGTGTGCTGGAACGCCTCCGCCGCCAGCCGCTTGCGCTCGTCGAGGGCGAAGCCGCCGTCGGCGACCGCCTTGAGGACGTCCGCGTACCGGGCGGGGTTGACCACGACGGCGACCGACGGGTGGTTCTTGGCGGCGGCGCGGACCATCGACGGGCCGCCGATGTCGATCTGCTCCACGCACTCGTCGGGGGACGCGCCGGAGGCGACCGTCTCCCGGAACGGGTACAGGTTCACGATCACCAGGTCGAACGGCTCGACCCCGAGGTCGGCCAGCTGCCGGCGGTGGTCCTCCAGGCGCAGATCGGCCAGGATGCCGGCGTGCACCTTCGGGTGCAGGGTCTTGACCCGGCCGTCGAGGCACTCGGGGAAGCCCGTCAGCTCCTCGACCTTGGTGACCGGCACCCCGGCCGCGGCGATCTTCCCGGCCGTCGACCCGGTGGAGACGAGCTGGACGCCCGCCGCGTGCAGCCCCTGCGCCAGCTCCTCCAGGCCGGACTTGTCATAGACGCTGACCAGCGCGCGGCGGATGGGCCGCTTCGAACCTTCGGCGGTGGCGGTCACGAGATACGTACCTTTCGTCCCTCAATGCGGTAGCCGTGCCGGGCCAGACGCCCCACGACCTCGACGAGCAGCGATCGCTCGACTTCCTTGATGCGCTCATGCAGCGCGGATTCGTCGTCCTCGTCCCGGACCTCGACCGCGCTCTGCGCGATGATCGGGCCGGTGTCGACGCCGGTGTCGACGAAGTGGACGGTGCATCCGGTGACCTTCGCGCCGTACGCGAGGGCGTCGCGTACGCCATGGGCACCGGGAAAGCTCGGCAGCAGCGCCGGGTGGGTGTTGACGGTCCGGCCGCCGAACCGGGCCAGGAACTCCTTGCCCAGGATCTTCATGAAACCGGCCGAGACCACCAGGTCCGGCTCGTACGCGGCGGTCGCCTCGGCGAGCGCCGCATCCCACTCGGCGCGCGAGCCGTAGTCCTTGACCCGGCAGATGAACGTCGGCAACTGGGCGGACTCGGCGCGCTCCAGGCCCGCGATGGCGCCGCGGTCGGCGCCGACGGCCACGATCTGCGCGCCGTAGGCGTCCGGGCCCCGCTCGGCGATGGCGTCCAGCAGCGCCTGCAGGTTCGTACCGGAACCGGAGACCAGGACGACGATGCGGGCCGGGCGGCCGAGGGGGGTCCCCTCTGCGCGAGGGGCGTCGCCGGCACGGGGCCGGGCGGGCTGGGCGGGGGCTGGGGACGAAGCCACGGCGGGGCTCTTTTCCGATCTCGCGTGTGTGGAGCTCACATGCTTTGTGTGGTCGTACAAAGCCGCGGGTACCGCAAATCCAGGGAACCCTACGAAGGCGCCGACCGTCAGCAACGATACCGGCACACCGAGCGGCCCCCGCGGGACGGGGGCGGGGACGGAAGGTAGCGTCGGGCGTAAGACTGCATGCAGTTCGTGGTAACCGGCCGCCGGCCACATGGCCCGCGTACGGACGAGACAAGGGGAAGACGCACTCCAGATGACGGACCGACGCCGCCGCGCGGCCCTCCTGCTCCCGCTGCCCGCCACCGCCCCCGGGGTGGTGCTGCTGCCGCGCGAGCGCAAGCCGTCGTCCTCGAAGTCCGCCTCCCCGGATTCGTCGAACACCCCGGCCTCCGACCGCGACGACAACCCCTTCGCACCGCCGCCGGCCGACGCCCCCGACCAGGAGTGGCGCCCGCGCCACCAGACCTCGGGCAACGGCGGCGGGGACAGGGACGGGGAGCAGCCGCAGCAGGACGAGCCGACGCCCGGCTGGGGCAGCCAGTGGAGCCCCCGGCAGCCGGGCCGGCAGAGCGGCGGATTCGGCTCCCGGCCGGGCGGCCGCAACGGACAGCAGGGCCCCGGCGGCCCGGGCGGCCCCGGCAACCTGCGCTGGGACCCCACCGACCCGGCCCAGCGGCGCGCCCGCTACGCACTGCTGGCCGGTATGTGGTCGTTCTTCTTCGTGCTCTTCAGCCTGCCGGAGATCTCCCTGCTGCTGGCCGCGCTGGCGCTCTACTGGGGCGTCAGCTCCCTGCGCGCCAAGCCGAACCAGGCAAAGAAGGCGGCCGCCGCGGCGACCACCGCCGCCATGGAGGGCCGACCGGCCCCCGGCACCGGCCCCGCCACCACCCCTGGCCCCGGCACCGGCACCCCGTCCGGGCCCGGCTCCACCCGGCCCCAGACCACCGCGGCGATCGCGGGACTGGTGACCGCCTCCCTGGCACTGGTGATGGTGGCGGCGACCTTCACCGTGCAGATCGCCTACCGCGACTACTTCACCTGCGTGAACGACGCCCTGACCCAGTCCGCCAGCAAGTCCTGCGAAAACCTCCTGCCCAAGGAACTGCGGCCCCTGCTGAGCGTGCAGTAGGGGCCGGGATAGGCACGGCCCTAGGCGTTTGACCGCCTGAGCCCTGCCCCCCGCGAGCACCTGCACCCCGGCCACCTGGGTCGTGACCGCCCACCCTCGGACACCTGCACCCCGGCCGCCGTCTGACCCCTGACCGCCCCCGGACACCTGCACCCCGGACACCTGGGGCCTGACCGCCTACCCCCCGGCGCCCTCCCCGGGCCGCCTGACCCTCGACTGCCTGGCCCTCGACTGGCTGGTCTCCAGCTGCCCGCCGCGGGCCGGTCACAGGTCACTGCGGGCTGGCCACAGGTCGCTCGCGGGCCGCTCGCAGGCCGCTCGCAGGCCGCTCGCAGGCCATTGTCACCCTCAGTAAACTTCGCTACTCTTGGTGAAACTAATTACTCTCCGTATTCGTTGCCGTAAATAGGAGGGGACGCGGCGGGCGGCACGGGGGCCGCGGGCGCCTCCACCTCAGGCCCTGGAGCTTCCTCCACCTGGGGGCCTGTGGCTGCGCCTACCGCCTGACCCGCCGCCGGGCCCGTGGCCGCGGATCCCGCCGAACCCCTGCCCGCGCCCTCGCCCTGGCCCACCGCCAAGCCCGCCAGACCCGTGGCGGCACCCGCGCCCTGGCCTGCGGCCGCACCCGACTCGGGGGCGGCCACCCCCGTCCCGGGCACGCCCGGCACGCCCGCACCTGCCGTAGGGCCGCCGCTCCCGCGCCCCGCCCGCGGTCGGCCGCGTAGCCACCAGAACCGCAGCCCGACCGCGCCCGGGACCCCGATGAGCGCCGTCCAGCCCGCCGCCGCCAGGCCCGTACGCCACCAACTCGGGCCGAAGTCGGCGAGCGCGCCGGTGCCCAGCGCGCCGCCGGCCAGGGCCGCGAGCGCCGCCATGAGGGCGCCGCAGACAGCGGCCGCCAGGGCCGCCGCGCAGGCCGTCGTCCACCAGGACCAGGGACCGACCGGGCGGCCATGGGTGCACGGGGTGCCGGAGCGGTGGTCCGGGCCACCGGCGGAGCACCGGTTGCCGGAGGGGCACGGGTTGCCAGAGGGGCACGAGTTGCTGGAGGGGCACAGGCTGCCAGTTGGGCACAGGCTGTCGGAGGGGTGCAGGTTGCCGGAGGGGCAGGGGGCACCCGGTGGGCACGGGGCCCCCGCCGGGGGCGGGGGCGACGCCGCTGAGCGGGCCACGTGGCGGGCCAGGAGTACCCCCGCGGCCACCGGGACCGCGACGGCCGACCAGGTCAGAGGGGTGCCCGGGCCGGGGGCCGAGAGGCCGCTGAGGAGCGGTAGCGCCGGGTGGGACGTGGTGCCGAGGGGGCCGATCGTGCTGCCGGCGCCGAGGGTGAAGCCCGGGCCCAGGCCGTAGGCGGCGCTCCAGACGGCCGCGTTCGGGAGGAGGAAGAGGCAGAGCAGCAGCACCGTGGCGCGGCTCTGCCAGTCCGGGGCCAGCTGGAGGAGGTCCTGGTACACCCGCCCGGCGTGCAGGCCGAGGACGAGGAGGGTGAGCAGCGCGCCGGAGGCGAGCAGGGCGAGGATGGCGCTGGCGGCGGCCCGGCGGGCGGCGGCGAAGCGGGGCCCGCGGAGTGCGGCTCGGAGGCGGTCCGGCACCTTGGCCCAGGCCCGCCGGACCCGGTCGGGCAGCAGCTCGGCGCCAGCGGGCCCCAGGAGGGACCAGGCGGTGCCGGCCAGGGTGGCGACGGCGAAGGCCGGTACGCACAGCAGGACGCTGAGCGGCTCGGCGGTCAGCTCGCCGGCCGAGGCGTAGAGCAGGACGGCGGCCGCGACCAGCAGATAGCCGGCCAGCAGCGCGCCGAGCAGGGTGCGCGGCGCGGCCGGTGCGACGAGGCCGGCGCCGCCGCCGGGGCCCGTACCGATGCCGCGGCCCGTGACACCGCCGGAGCCCGACCCGACGCCGGGACCCGTACCGGCGCCGCGGCCCGTGACACCCCCGGAACCCGACCCGCCGCCGAGGCCCGTACCGACGTCCCGACCCGTGGCACCGCCGGAACCCGTACCGCTACCTGAGCCCGTACCGACGCTGGGACCCATGCCACCGCCGGGACCCGTGGCATCGCCGGAGCCAGTACCGCTGCCGGGATCCGTACCGATGCCGAGGACCGTGCCGCACCCGGGGCCCGTGCCGCCACCGGGGCCCGTGCCGCCACCGAGGTGCGTGCCGCCGCCGAGGTCCATGGCGTCGCCGAGGTCCATGGCGTCGTCGATCGCGGGTGGCACGGTGTGGCGGGCGGCGGTCGCCAGGGTGTGGCGGGCGGCGCGGTGGAGCAGGCAGACCGGGAGTACGGCGAGCAGCAGCGGGGTCACGGCGACCGGGGCGGGCGTCCCGGACTGCGTCACGGTGCGTACGAGGTCGCCGCCCTGCGCCAGCAGCCAGAGGTCGGCGGCGAGGTGGAGCGCCCCGGAGGGGTCGCCACCGGGGTAGGGCGAGGCGACCCACAGCAGCAGGACGGCGACCGCGAGCGCGCCGAGGCCGAGGCCGGCGGCCGTCACCCCGCCGAGGAAGGCGGCGCCGATCGCCGAGGACCGCTGCGCGGCGATCCGGCCCTGCGAGGACAACGTGGTGCCCCGGTCGGTCAACTGGCTCACGCGGTCATGCTGCCAACAACACCCGTTTCATCCCTGTACTGGGCAAATGATCGACGTGTCGCGCATGTCGTGTGTGTCGGTGGGGATCCGCCGACGCCGCTTTCCACACTGCTGTTCATGACTCCGCCGTCCTCCTCGACTCCGCCGTCCTCCCCGACTCCGCCGTCCTCCCGGACTCCGCAGTTCTCGGCCCCGCCGTCCATGACTCCGCCGTCCACGACTCCGCGCGGGCAGACCCCCGCTGCGGCCGCCTTCGACGATCTCCACATCCGCCATGCCGCGGCGCTGGCCCGGCAGGCGTATCTGCTCACCGGGCGGCCCGCGCTCGCGCGGCGGGCGGTGGAGCGGGGCTTCCGGCTCGCCTGGCAGCGGTGGCCGGCGGTCGCGGTGGACCCGGATCCGGCGGGGTGGGTGCGGGCGGCGGTGTACGAGTACGCGCTGACGCCGTGGCACCGGCTGGTCCCCTGGCTGCGGACCGCACGGAAGCCGCAGCGGCTCCCCGGGTCCGTCCCAGCCGCGGACCGTGCGCTGCTGGCGGCGGTGCTGGACCTGCCCGCCGTCTACCGGCGGACGCTGCTGCTGCACGACGGGGTCGGGCTCGGGCTGGACGAGGCCGCGGCCGAGACCGAGGCGAGTGCCGCGGCCGCGGCCGGGCGGCTGACGCAGGCCCGCCGATGGGTCGCCGCACGGCTGCCGGAGCTGGTGCCGGCGGGGCGGCCTCCGGCCGAGCAGGACTGGCCCGGCGAAGTCCTGCGGCCCCGGCTCGCCGCGCTGCTGGCGAACGAGGCCGGGGGGACGGGCGAGGGGAAGGTCGCGGTGATGGGCGAGGGGGAGGCCCGGGTGATGGGCCAGGAGGCCGGGCCGGCGGCGGCGCGGCGGGCTCGGGTCGGCGGCGAGTGCAGCGCCCGCCGCACCACCCGGGCGGCGCTCGCGCTGACCGGGCTGTTCGCGCTGCTCACCCTGTTCGTGGGGATCGCCGCGCCGGATCACTCCGCCCCGCCGGACGGCCGGCGGTCGGCGAACATCCAGACCCCGACCGTCACGGCCCGGGAGGCGCGCCTGGCCCCCGAGGCCCGTTGAGGTGAGCGGTCGAGCCCGGTTGGGGGCGAGCGGCCAAAGCCCGTTGAGGTGAGCGGTCGAGCCCGGTCGGGGCGCGTTGCCGAGGCCCGTTGAGGCCCGCGGACGGGCCCTTGGTGGGTACTGGGTACGGGAACGGAACGGAACGGGAACGGGCACTGGGTACGGGCACTGGGTACGGGAACGGGCCCGTACCCACCAAGGGGGTACGGGCCCGTGTCCGTGTGCACTGCGCCGCAGGACGGGTCCGGCGGTGCGCCGGGAGGCGCGGGTCAGCCGACGAGGATCTCGCGGGCCAGACGGGCGGTCTCCGACGGGGTCTTGCCGACCTTGACGCCGGCGGCCTCCAGGGCCTCCTTCTTCGCCTGGGCGGTGCCGGAGGAGCCGGAGACGATGGCGCCGGCGTGGCCCATGGTCTTGCCCTCGGGCGCGGTGAAGCCCGCGACGTAGCCGACGACCGGCTTGGTGACGTTGGCCTTGATGAAGTCGGCGGCACGCTCCTCGGCGTCGCCGCCGATCTCGCCGATCATCACGATCAGGTCGGTGTCGGGGTCGGCCTCGAACGCGGCGAGCGCGTCGATGTGGGTGGTGCCGATGACCGGGTCGCCACCGATGCCGACGGCCGAGGAGAAGCCGATGTCGCGCAGCTCGTACATCATCTGGTAGGTCAGCGTGCCGGACTTCGACACCAGGCCGATGCGGCCGGGCTTGGTGATGTCGCCCGGGATGATGCCGGCGTTGGACTGGCCGGGGGTGATCAGGCCGGGGCAGTTCGGGCCGATGATCCGGGTCTTGTTGCCCTTGGCCTTGGCGTACGCCCAGAAGGCGGCGGAGTCGTGGACCGCGATGCCCTCGGTGATGACGACGGCCAGCGGGATCTCGGCGTCGATCGCCTCGACGACGGCGGCCTTGGCGAAGGCCGGCGGCACGAAGAGGACGGAGACGTCGGCGCCCGTCTTCTCCATCGCCTCCTTGACCGAGCCGAAGACCGGGACCTCGGTGCCGTCGAAGTCGACGGAGGTGCCGGCCTTGCGCGGGTTGACGCCACCGACGATGTTGGTGCCGTCACCGAGCATCAGCTTGGTGTGCTTCATGCCAGTGGCACCGGTCATGCCCTGGACGATGACCTTGCTTTCCTTGGTGAGGAAGATAGCCATGGTTTAAGTGTCCTCGTCCCTTACTTCGCAGCCAGCTCGGCGGCCTTGTCGGCCGCGCCGTCCATGGTGTCCACGCGCTGGACCAGCGGGTGGTTGGCGTCCGACAGGATCTGGCGTCCCAGCTCCGCGTTGTTGCCGTCGAGGCGCACGACCAGGGGCTTGTTGACGTCTTCGCCCTTGGACTTGAGCAGCTCCAGGGCCTGGACGATGCCCTTGGCGACCTCGTCGCAGGCGGTGATGCCGCCGAAGACGTTGACGAACACGGACTTGACGTCCGGGTCACCGAGGATGATCTCCAGGCCGTTCGCCATGACCTCGGCGGAGGCGCCGCCGCCGATGTCGAGGAAGTTGGCGGGCTTGACGTTGCCGTGGTTCTCACCGGCGTAGGCGACGACGTCCAGGGTGCTCATGACGAGACCCGCGCCGTTGCCGATGATGCCGACCTGGCCGTCGAGCTTGACGTAGTTGAGGCCCTTGGCCTTGGCCGCGGCTTCGAGCGGGTTAGCCGCGTCCTTGTCCTCCAGCGCCTCGTGCTCCGGCTGGCGGAACTCGGCGTTGGCGTCCAGGGACACCTTGCCGTCGAGGGCGAGGACCTCGCCGCTGGCGACCTTGGCGAGCGGGTTGACCTCGACGAGGAGCGCGTCCTCGGCGATGAAGGTCTTCCACAGGGTGACCAGGACGTCGGCGACCTTGTCGGCGACCTCGGCCGGGAACTTCGCCGCGGCGACGATCTCCTGGGCCTTCTCCTTGGACACGCCCTCGTTGGCGTCGACCGGGATCTTGGCGAGCTTCTCGGGGGTCTTCTCCGCGACCTCTTCGATGTCCATGCCGCCGGCGACGGAGGCCATGGCCAGGAAGGTGCGGTTGGTGCGGTCGAGGAGGTACGAGACGTAGTACTCCTCGGCGATCTCCGGCGCGGTCTCGGCGATCATCACCTTGTGGACCGTGTGGCCCTTGATGTCCATGCCGAGGATGTTGGTCGCGTGCTCGACCGCCTCGTCGGGGGTGGCGGCCAGCTTGACGCCGCCGGCCTTGCCGCGGCCGCCGACCTTCACCTGGGCCTTGACGACGGACTTGCCGCCCAGCCGCTCGGTCGCCTCGCGGGCCGCCTCAGGCGTGTCGATGACTTCACCGGCCAGCACCGGTACACCGTGCTTGGCGAAGAGGTCCCTCGCCTGGTACTCGAACAGGTCCACGCGCGTCCGTCCCTTGTCTTCTCAGAATCGCCGTAGTGATCGCGGTTCGTTGTCTGCGATGGGCGTGCCGCGAAGGGCAACGTGACGGCGCTGTCACAGGGGAGGCGTACACGGTGTCCGGATACGCGGCATGTCCGTCTCGCAGGTTATCGCCGCAGGACGTGCGGCCCTAAATCGCAGATCACACTCTGGCGGTGATTACGGTCACAGATCTTTTGGCCACGTTGCGTCTCCACGGGTTTTCCGCGTGTCGTAGGCCGCTTTTCGACGCCGTCCGGGTGAGCGGCCCGCTCCGGTGCCGGCCGGCGTACACCTCCGCTTCACGCGCCGTGCGGGAGCGGCGCCTGGTACGTCCCGGCGCGTCCGGTCTCCGGTGATTCCGCTTCCGGCGACGGCGGAATCCGCTTGGGAAGACCCTGCAACGCGCCCCCACAGGACCTCCGCATCCGGTGTCCAGAAAGCCCTCTTGACCCTCAACTGCCAGCAGCAGAGACTGCGTTGAGCACTTGCACACGCATACGCATCAGGAGTCACAAGCTTCGGGCTTGGTCCCGTGCAGGCCGGTCGGCAGACCGCTCGGCACCGGGTGCAGACGGGGGAACTTGATGGGTAGCGGGGGGATGCGCGTTCGCGGGCAGGGGGCGGCCGCGGGCTCTTCCGTACTCGCCGCCCCTCCCCCTTCTTGCCACCTCCCCTCCCAGCTTTCTCGATTTCTTGGTGTCGTCACACTCGGTGCCTGAAGGGATTGGAGGGGGAATGCCGACACATACGACCTATCCCGGCGTTTATGTCGAAGAGCTTCCCAGCAGCATCCGCAGCATCACCACCGTGACCACTTCGGTGACCGCTTTCGTCGGTCACACCCGGCGCGGCCCGCTCAACCAGCCGGTGCGGATCACCAGCTTCGCCGACTTCGAGCGCCGCTTCGGGGGGCTGACCTCGCAGAGCCCGGTCGCGTACGCCGTCCACCAGTTCTTCGGCAACGGCGGCACGGTCGCGGTGATCGTACGGGTCGCCAAGGCCGGCAGCGGCAAGGAAGCCCACGTCACCCTGGAGTCCACCGAGGGCCACAGCCAGTGCCCGGTGCTCCGGGTGCACGCCAAGGAGCCGGGCGTATGGGGCTCGGGCCTGCGGGTGGCCGTCGACCACGACACGCCCGCCCGTCGCCCGGCCACCACCGCGGCAGGAGGCGCTTCGCGCCACCCCTCTCCCTCGGAGGAGACGTTCAACCTGCAGGTGCTGGACGTCCACGGCACCGCCCGTGAGTCCTTCTCCGGCCTGTCCATGGACCCCTGCCACGGCCGCTACGCGGAAACGGTGATCAACGCCGGGTCCGCGCTGATCCGCGTCGAGGTCGTCGGCGAGGGCCGCCCGGACCCCTCCGGCACCGTCTCCAAGCCCTTCCACCACGAGCTCCCCGACCTGGCCGTGGACCTCACCGTCAAGATCGGCGACGTGGAGCGCGAGTTCACGCTCTACGACCCGGACTGCGACGGCGAGGCGCCCTGCACCGTCACCGAGCTGGCGCTGCTGCTGGAGCACAAGCTGCGCGCGCTGCCGGACGCCCCCGGCAAGCACGCCTTCGCGGGCGCCGAGGTCACCGCCTTCGGCCGCCGCATCCAGGTCGTGGCCGGCTCGACCGACCCCGACGACGTGGTCCGCTTCCTGGGCGAGTGCGCCAACGACCTCGGTCTGGAGGCATCGGTCAACCCGCCCGTCTTCCCGCTGTGCGGCGGCGAGGACGGCGATCCGCCCGGCCCGCGGGACATCATCGGCAGCGAGGCCCGCAAGAGCGGCCTCCAGGCGCTGCGCGACGTGCACGACGTCAACCTGCTCGCGCTGCCCGAGCTGGCCTCGTACGAGTCCACCGACGACATGGTCACCGTCCTGTCGGCGGCCGAGCGGCTGTGCCGGGAGCGCAGGATCTTCCTCCTGGTCGACGCGCCCGCCGCCTGGGGCAGCGTCGACGCCGCCCGGGCCGGTATCACCGCCTTCGACGCGGTCCGCGGCAACCACTCCGCGCTGTACTTCCCGCAGCTGCAGCTCACCGACCCGCTCAGCGGCCGGCTGCGCTCCTTCCCGCCGTCCGGCGCGGTCGCCGGTGTCATCGCCCGTACGGACGGTGAGCGCGGGGTGTGGAAGGCGCCGGCGGGGACCGAGGCCCGGCTGGCGGGCGTGCACTCCCTGACGGTCAAGCTCACCGACCGCGAGAACGGGCTGCTCAACCCGCTGGGCATCAACTGCCTGCGGACGCTGCCGATGGCCGGCCCGCTGGTGTGGGGCGCCCGTACGCTCCAGGGCGCCGACGCGCTGGACAGCGAGTGGAAGTACGTGCCGGTGCGGCGGCTGGCCCTGCACGTGGAGGAGAGCCTGCTGCGCGGGCTGCAGTGGGTCGTCTTCGAACCCAACAACGAGCAGCTGTGGCAGCAGATCCGCCTCAACGCCTCCGCCTATCTGCACTCCCTGTTCGAGAAGGGCGCGTTCAAGGGCGGCACTCCGCGCCAGGCGTACTTCGTCAAGTGCGACAAGGACACCACGACGGAGGCGGACATCGAGAACGGGATCGTGAACGTCGTGGTCGGCATCGCGCCCGTCAAGCCCGCCGAGTTCGTGATCGTCAAGATCCAGCAGCTGGCCGGGCAGTTCGACGTCTAGCGACGTACAGGAAGCAGGAAAGGAGAAGTGAAGGATTCCGATGGCTGAGTTCCAGATCAACGCCCATCGCTTCGACCCGTACAAGAACTTCAAGTTCCTGGTCCTGTGGGACGGCCGTACGGTCGCGGGCGTCAGCAAGATCAGCCCGCTGAAGCGCACCACCGAGGTCGTCAAGCACCGGCACGGCGGCGACCCCAGTTCGCCGCGCAAGTCCCCGGGCCGCTCCGAGTTCGAGGGGATCACCCTGGAGCGCGGGGTCACCCACGACCCGGAGTTCGACCGCTGGGCCAACAAGGTCTGGCAGGTCGGCGCCGGACTCGGCTCCGAGGTCTCGCTGGCCGACTTCCGCAAGGACATCGTCATCCAGGTCCTCAACGAGGCCGGTCAGGTCGCCGTCTCGCACAAGATCTACCGCTCCTGGCCGAGCGAGTACCAGGTCCTGGGCGAGCTGGACGCCAACGCCAACGCCGTCGCCATCCAGAGCCTGAAGCTGGAGTGCGAGGGCTGGGAGCGCGACTACGAGGTGCCGGAGCCGGAGGAGCCGTCGTTCACGCATCCGGCGTGAGGCGGCTCCGACGGCGGGCCACCAGAGCACCGAAGCACCGGACGAGGTGAGGAATGGCGGTCACCGGGCCCGCTGAACTGCTGGCCACCTGGGAAGCGGGGCTGGCCCAGCAGAGCGGCGGCCGGGCCCTGTTGCTGCACCGGGCGGCCCGCCCCGGGGCCGGCACCGACGCGCTGCTGTCGGTGCCGCTCGGGGAGCGGGCGGCCGATCTGTTCGCGCTGCGCCGGGCGCTGTTCGGGGAGCGGATGCAGGTCACGCTCGACTGCGCGGCCCCGGACTGCGGCGAGGCGATGGAGTTCGAGCTCGACGCGGCGGCGATGGGCGCCCGGCCGCGGCTGCCGGAGGGCGGTCTGCGGGTGGCGGAGGGCGACTGGGTGGTGCGCTTCCGGCTGCCCTGCCCCGCCGACCTCGCCGCGGTCGCGTCCCTGGCCGACGGCGCCGTGGACGCCCGGCGGCTGCTGGGTGCCCGGTGTGCGCTGTCGGCGCTGCGGGGCGGCCGGACGGTCGCGGAGGAGGAGTTGGCCGCGCTGCCGGAGCCGGTGCTCAAGCGCTTCGCCGAGGCGGCCGAGGAAGCCGATCCGGCCGCCGAGGTGACGCTGAACATCGCCTGCCCGGAGTGCGGTACGGCCACCGCGGCGGAGCTGGACATCGCCGCGTACCTGTGGACCGAACTGGACGCCTGGGCGCGCGATGTGCTCCTGGACGTCCATCTGCTCGCCTCGGCCTACGGCTGGAGCGAGCCGGAGATCCTGGCGCTGAGCCCGCTGCGGCGCCGCTACTACCTGGAGCTGTGCGCAGATGCCTGACCTGGCTGACTACCTCGACCGGCTGCTGGCGCGGCATGCGCCGGCGGCCGGGGGCGGCGTTCTGGGCGCGCCCGGCGGCGGCCCTGCGGACGGGGCCCGGCGCACGCTCGTACAGCCCCGGCTGCCGGGCCCGTTCGAGCGGGTCGAGGCGCTGCGCGGCGCGCCCGCGGCGGCGGACGAACCGGCTCCGCTGTATCCGCAGGCGCCGCGGACCTCGCCCTTCGGGGGCGAACAGGTCCGCTACGAGCGGGAGATCAGGACCACCGAGCGGCAGACCGTCGTCCGCGCCGAGGCCCCGCACGAGGCCCCTTCGGACCTCGTCGAGCCGGTGGCGCGGCCGGCGGCACCGCTGCTGCGGCCCGCGGCGGCGGTGGAAACGGGGCTGCGGACCGCCGCGGCCGACGTCGTACGCCCGCAGCGGGGAGTACGGGCGTCCGGGGAGGACGGGTCGGCCCGCCGGGCGGCAGCACCGTCGCCCGCGCCCGGCAGGGACGTCGCCGCCCCGGCCGTTGCCCCGGCGCTGCGGCCGCGTACCGACGCGGTTCCGGCGGCCCGCACCGCCACCCGGGCCGCGGCCGCCGGGCGGCGCGGGCAGCGCGGCGCCGAGCGGGTGGTGCACGTACAGATCGGACGTCTTGAGGTCAGCGCGGCAGGTGCGGAGCGGCCCGCGGCGGGCGGCCGGCCGGCACGCCCGCAGCGCAGTGAGCCGTCGCTGAGCCTCGCGGACTATCTGGCGCGCGGGGAGAGGACGAGCTGACGGTGACGCACAGGGCGATCAGGGCGATGTGGCCGGCGTGGATGTCAGGGATTTCAGGGGGACGGACTTCATGAGCAACGCACTCGCCGTCGCGACGGTCACCCAGGCCCTTGCGCTGCTGATCGAGCACAATCTGCACCCCGAGATCGATATGGCGGTCTCGGTGGAGACCCGCAAGCCGCCGGCCGATCCGCCGACCGACCCGACGATCACGGTCTTCCTCTACCAGGTCACCCACAACCCCTCGATGCGCAACAACGACCTGGTCACCCGCGCCTCCGACGGCACGCTGCTGAAGCGGCCGGCGGCCGCGCTCGACCTGCACTACGTGATCAGCGCATACGGCGAGGAGACCGAACTGGTCGGACAGCGGCTGATCGGAAGTGTCGTCCGCACGCTGCACGAAATACCCGTACTGCCAAGGGAGTTGATCGAGGAGGCGGTGCAGCGGCCGTATCTGGCGGGCAGCGATCTCGCCGAGTCGCTCCAGAAGGTCCGCTTCACACCGACCCAGATGGACGTCGACGAGACGTCGAAGTTGTGGGGCATGCTCCACAACACGCCGTACTCGCTGTCGGTGGTGTACCAGGCGTCGCTGGTGCTGCTCGACGGCCACCAGAAGCCGAAGCCGGCGAAGCCGGTGGAGCGGCCGGAGGTGACGGTGCTGCCGTTCGGGGCGCCGGGGGCGCCGCAGCGGCCGGGGAGCGGAGGCGCGGCGGGGGCTGTCGAGCCCGCGCCCCCTGAGCGGACGAGGGCGCCGGAGCCGAAGGGCGGCGTGCCGGCCGAGGACGAGAAGGCCGGGGGAGCCGAGGCCGGGGGCGCCGGAGACGGAGAAGCCGAGGCGGGCCGGGCAGACGGGCCCAGGGCCGGGGGCCGCGCGCGGGCCGGGCGTACGGCCGGGGCGTCGACCCGGGCGGCGCGCAAGGCCGCGGCGAGCGTCGGCGGCGGCCGGCCCGCCAAGAAGACGCAGCCGAAGCGGGAGACGCAGGGAAAGCAGGAGGCGCCGGCCCAGCGGGACGCGGCGCCGAGGCGGGAGGCACCGGCCAGGCCGGACTCGTCGGCGAAGCCGGACTCGTCGGCCAAGGCCCCTGACTCCGGGGCGGGTTCGGGCTCCGGCCCGGGTTCGGGCTCCGGATCTGCCGGCTCCGGCAAGGAGGGCTGAGCGAGGTGAACGGGGTGAACGCATGCGCCGAGGGCGACCGGACGACGGACGGCCAGGCGCTGACCGCCGCACTGGCGGCCGTCCTCGCGCGTCTCGACACCCACGCCGCCCGTGCCACCCGTACGCCCGCCGAGCCCGCCGGCCGGCTCACCGACGAGCCCGCCGACAAGCCCGCCGACAAGCCCGCAGGCCGGGGTGCCGCCCACCCCACCGCGCCCCCCGCCGCGCTTGAGGCCCTCACCTCCTGCTTCGGCCTCAGTGACTTCGAGCGGGACATCGTGCTGCTCGCCGCCGCGGCGGAGCTGGATCCGACCACCGCGCCCCGGTGCGCCGCCGCGAGCGGCGACCCCGACCGGGCGTACCCCACCTTCTCCCTCGCCCTGGCCGCTCTGGGCGCTCCGCACTGGAGCGCGCTGACCCCCGTCGCCCCGCTGCGCCGCTGGCGCCTGATCGAGCTGGACGACGAGACCCGCCTGACCACCACCCGGCTCCGCCTGGACGAACGGATCCTGCACTTCCTGGTCGGCGCGCCGTACCTGGACGCCAGGCTGCACGGCCTGCTGCGCCGCACCCCCGCCCCCCAGGCCCTGCCGCCCTCGTACGACGCGGCCGCGAACCGGGTCGCCGCGGGCTGGGCGGGCGCCGGGCCGGACTCCGTGCTCCGCGTCGAGCTGGTCGGCGCCGACCTGCGCACCCGCGCCGACATCGCCGCGGCGGCCGCCCGCCGCTCGGGCCTCGGCCTGTACTCCATGGCCGCCGACGACATACCGTCCGACGCCGCCGAACGCGACCGCCTGGCCCGCCTCTGGCAGCGCGAGGCGATCCTGCTGCCCGCCGCCCTGCTCGTCGAGGTCGGCGAGCTGGACCGCGACCAGCACGCCGCCGCGGACGCCTTCATCGCGGGCGCGGCCGTCCCCCTGGTCGTCTCCAGCCCCGACCCGCGCCAGACGGGGCAGCCGCGCGGCGAGCGGGTGACCGTACCGAAGCTGAACGACGAGGAGCAGCTGGGGCTCTGGACGGACGCCTTCGCCGACGTCCCTGAGGTGACTGAACGTCAACTGCAGTCTCTCGTAGCCCAGTTCCAGCTCCCGCCGCATGTCGTACGGACGGCCGCGGCCGCCGTACGCCGCGATCTGCCGCACTCGGGCGGGCTCGACGCCGCCGAACTGGCCTGGCAGGCCGGCCTCACCGAGGCCCGGATGGGCCTGGACGAACTGGGCCGCCGCATCGAACCGCGCGCCGGCTGGGACGACCTGGTCCTCGCCGACCGTCAGCTGCGCATCCTCCAGGAGATCGTCGCCCACGTACGCCAGCGCGGCACCGTCTACCAGGACTGGGGCTTCGCCAAGGCGCTGCGCAGCGGCCTGGGCGTCACCGCGCTGTTCGCGGGCGGCTCCGGCACGGGCAAGACCCTGGCCGCCGAGGTCATGGCCAAGGAACTGGGCCTGGACCTGTTCATCATCGACCTCTCCCAGGTGGTCAGCAAATACATCGGCGAGACCGAGAAGAATCTGAGCAGGGTCTTCGACGCCGCCGAGCGCGGGGGCGCCCTGCTCCTCTTCGACGAGGCGGACGCGCTCTTCGGCAAGCGCAGCGAGGTCAAGGACAGCCACGACCGCTACGCGAACCTGGAGGTCAGCTATCTGCTGATGCGGATGGAGGCGTACCGGGGGCTGGCCGTCCTGACGACGAACATGAAGAAGGCGCTGGACTCCGCCTTCATGCGCCGTATCCGCTTCGTCGTGGACTTCCCCTTCCCCGGCGAGAAGGAGCGGGCGGAGATCTGGCGCCGGGTGCTGCCCGCCCAGGCGCCGCTGAAGGGTATCGAGCCGTCCCGCCTCGCCCAACTCACGGTCGCCGGTGGCTCGATCCGCAATATCGCGCTCTCGGGGGCCTTTCTCGCCGCCGAGGAGGGCGACCGCCTCCAGATGCGCCACATGCTGGCCGCGGCTCGCACCGAGTACCTGAAGCTGGAACGCTCCTTGACGCCGTCGGAGGTCCACGGATGGGTCTGAACGAGGTCCACAACCCCGACCGGGAGCCGGCCGGCCAGGAGCCCGCGGCGGCCGCCGACCAGCGTTCCCGCCGTAGTGAGTCCGAGGTGCCGCACTCCTTCCGTGTCGACATCGGGGAACTGGTCCTGGACGGCTTCGACGCGCGCGTGGACCCGCACCGCGTCACGGCGTCCTTCGAACGCGAGCTGGCCCGGCTCGTCCACGAACGCGGAGTGCCGCTCGCGGCGGGCGATACGGACGTGACGCTCGACGGCCTCGCGGGCCTGCCGCCGCTCCCGGCCACCACCTCCCCCGCGCGCCTGGGCGAGGCCCTGGCCCGCGCGGTCCACGCCGGCCTGACCGGACGGGGGGAGGCCCGATGAGCAGCTCGCCCCAGTCCTCGACGCGGGACACCGGACAGTCCGCACGCGACAAGCGGCGCAAGCGCAAGGAGCGCGCCAAGTCCGCGGTCCCGGAGCCGAAGAACATCGTCAGCGGCGCGGGCCAGCCCCTCGACCTCAGCGTCCGCCGCGAGCTGGAGGAGCAGCTCGGCCACGACTTCAGCCAGGTCCGGCTGCACACCGACCGCGATGCCGGGCAGCTCGCCGAGCTGATGGGCGCCGATGCCCTCGCCGTCGGCCAGGACATCTTCTTCCGGGAGGGGACGTACCGGCCGGGCACGGCGGACGGCCGGCGGCTGCTGGCCCATGAGCTGCTGCACACGGTCCAGAACCCGCACGGCCTGGGCGCGCTGCGGGCGGGTCGCGAATGGGGGGCGGTCAGCCTTCCGCAGGAATCCATCGAGCGGGAAGCGGAGGCGGCAGCCCAGAATCTCGTACGTCCGGCCGCCGGGCACTCCGTGGGTGCCGACGCGGATGCGGCGGCGGCCGAGCTGGACGAGGCGCAGGCGACTCCCGGCTGGCTGCGCTACGCCACGGTCGACGCGGACCGCAACCGGGCGGAGCGGATCGATCCGGCGACTCTCCTCGACCGTCTGACGAACTCCGTCGTGCGCGCGCTGCGCGGCGACCCCGAGGACCTGTCGAAGCGCACACGTAGGCAACTGGCGCGGATGCCGGACGAGTTGCGGGACGACGTGCTCGTCCGCCTGGAGCACCGGCTGCTCGGCTCGGAGCATGACCGGGTGCTCGACCTGGTCGAGGAGGTCGAGGCGCAGGGCGACCTCGGTGCCGACACCGCCGAGTGGGCGGCGCAGGACGCCCCGGCGGTGGAGCCCGACATGGCCGACGACCTGCGCATCGAGCGGGACAGCGAGCGACGCAGGGCCGAGGAGGAGCGGGCCCGGGAGCAGAGGCCCGCCCTGGCACCCGGACCTGAGAAGGACCGTGCCGAGGCGCGGCCCGCGCCCGGCAGCACTCCGCAGAACGGCGGCACGCCGCAGAGCGGAAGCACTCCGCAGGGCGGGGGTGCGCCGCGCGGCGCCCAGAAGCCCGAGGCGGGGGCGGGTAGGGAGGGTGCCTCGTCCGCGGCGAAGGAGCAGTCGGGGTCTGCCGGGGGTGCGGCCGCCAAGGAGAAGGAGTCGTCGTCGGGCACGCCGGCTGCGGGCGGCAAGGAAGGCGGTCAGCAGAAGTCCGAGGGGGCCGGGGAGGGCAAGGAGGACGGCGGGGACAAGAAGAGCGGGGAGAACAAGAAGAGCGGGGAGGACGAGAAGGGCGCGGCGGGCAAGGGGGAGACCGGCCAGCAGGGCGCGGCCGCCGCGAGCAAGGAGGAGTCCGCGGCGAAGAACCGCCCGGGAGCCGCCGAGCAGCACGTGGCGGGCCAGCAGGTGAAGCAGGAGGACAAGGGCGGCAAGGACCAGCCCCAGGGCTCCCCCACCGCGGCGCGCGCGGGCACCGAACTGCCCGGGCGGACCAGCAGGCTCGACGGCGTACGCAACCAGGACCTCGACGGCGTCGAAGAGACCGCCGAAGACGATCCGTTCGGCTCTGCCAGCGCGTCGGAGGTGGAGGTAGGCGGCGCCGAGAAGAGCGCCTGGGACACCAGGCTCCAGCCGGAGGACTTCCTGCCCGAGCAGGACCTCGACGTGTCCGGGCTACCGTCGGCTGAGGCACTCGATCCGGCCTCGTCCACCGCCCGGGCGGTGCCTTCCTTCCCCGCTCCCCCGCCGACCAGGGCTGACCAGGTGCAGGCCGAGCGGGACGCGGAGGACGCCGAGGACGAAGCGGCCGAGACCGGGCCGGAGGAGAGCGAGGCCGGGGAACCCCTGGAGTCCGAGCCGTCGGTGGAGACCGAGGGCGGGCCCGACGACGCCTTCTCCGGCGACCCGGATGCGGAGCGCACAGCCGACTCCCGGCCGGGCGCGGGCGCCCCGTCGAAGGACCCGAAGAGCGGGGACGACCCGAAGGCGGGCCCCGTCTCCGCCCAGAAGGCGGTGCAGGAGTCACCGGGCAGGACGGACGGCGGCGGCGAGGCGAAGGAGTCTGCCGCCAAGGAGGAGAAGGGCACCAAGGCCGGCGGCGACAAGGCCGTGGGTGCGCAGGAGAAGGAGTCCCAGAAGGCCGCGGGCGGCAAGTCCGCGGCACCTGAGACGGCCGGCAGGGGCGAGGAGCCGAAGAAGGACGAGCAGAAGAACGACGGCCAGAAGAAGGCGGAACCGGCCACCGCGAGCCAGGGCGGCGGCACGGCGGACAGCGGCGGCGACAAGGACCAGGGCACCTCGCCTTCGCCCGCGCGGGATACCCACGTCTCCGGTGGCTCGAAGGCGGACACGCCGGGTGGTGCGAGCAGCCGGGCATCCACGGATGCCCGGAGCGACACGTCGTCTCAGGGGTCTGACTCGCAGGGGGCCAAGGAGCCGGCGCCCAAGGAACCGGCGAAGGGGACCGCGCCCAAGGACGACCCGCAGCCGTCGAAGGCCCCCCAGGAAGAACCAGGGGCGAAGGAGGACGCGGGCGCCGAGGCCGCCGGGCCCAAGGCGGCCCCCGCGCCCAAGGCGCCTCGTGGCGGCGGCGGAGGAGGCGCCAAGGGCGGCGCGCCGGCCAAGGGGAAGAAGAAGGACTCGGGCCCCGCCCCGAACCTCTCGCAGGTCTCCCCCGAGGCGGGCCTGTCCTCGGCCGCCAAGCTGAAGCCGCACAAGGCACTTGAGGCCATGGGCGGCGTGGGCGGTTCGGTGGACCGCACGGTCGGCGACGAGCACAAGCAGCTCGCCGCGGCACCGCCGAACATGCAGCGCCCGGCAGGAGCGCCCCAGACCCTGGAGGGAAAGCCCAAGGCGGACGCCGCGGCGCAGTACTCCCAGGACCCGGCGAAGAAATCCGATGCGCCCAAGGACGAGAAGGCGGAGGTCAAGGGCGAGAAGAAGCCCGAGGGCCAGATCGAGGCGGAGAAGGCGGAGGAACCGGGCGGCTGGGACACCTTCAAGATGGCCCTCGGCTTCGGTGTCGGCTGGATCGCGGAGAAGCTCGGCTTCAAGGTGGACAAGGAGGAGCTGGCCGCGAAGTTCGCGGGGCTCCCGACGAAGGACGAGGCCCTCAAGCAGGCCCAGGCGGGCAACGCGCCGGGCGTGAACATGCAGGGCGCCGCCGACGAGAAGGCCGGTGAGCAAGGCCAGGCGGTCGACGACAAGGGCCAGGAGGCCGTCACGACGGGACGTGACGACGCCGGGCGCCAGATGGGTGAGAACCAGGTCTACCCCAACGCCCCCAAGGAGGAGCTGAAGGGCAAGGTACCCGGCCGCGAGGGTGGCAAGGGCGCAGTACGCGCGGGCAGGGCGTCGACGGGCGCGGTACCGGCCGAGGCTGCGTCGACGGTGGCGGAGCACGATCGGAAAGCACAGTTCCAGCAGGCGTTCAGCAAGGGCCACAAGGAGATGTCCGACGGTCGCCAGACCAAGGACAGGAACTTCCGCGAGTCGCAGGCGAAACACCAGCAGCAGGTCGCCGGCGAGGTGGCCAAGAACACCGCGGAGCAGACGGGCAAGCGCGCGAAGGCCCGGTCGGAGGTCACGTCGCAGCGCGCCGACTGGCGCACGGAGCAGGACGAGGAGCTCAAGAAACTCGGCACGAAGAAGACCGAGAAGCACGAAAAGGTCCGTAAGGACGTCAAGGACCGAGAGAAGAAGACCGACGACGACACGAAGAAGGAAAAGGAGAAAAGCGACAAGAAGATCAAGGACAGGGGCGACAAGGCCGAGACGGACGCCAAGCAGAAGACCGACACCGCGGCCAATGACTCGGGCAACTGGCTCACGAAGGCGTTCGACTGGCTCAAGGAGAAGGTCCTAGAGATCAAGAACGCCATCGTCCGGATCATCCGGGAGGCGCGTGACGCGGTCCTCGACTTCATCAAGAACTTCAAGGAGAACGCCGAGCGCTGGATCAACGAGGCCCGCAAGTACGTCGCCGACGCGATCAAGAACCTGATCGATGAACTGATCGAGTTCGCGAAGAACATGGTCAAGGCGATCATCGAACTGGCCAACCGCATCAGAAAGTTCATCACGGATCTGATAGCGGCGGCGATAGCGCTGGTCACGAAACTGGCGGCGCTCCTGAAGAAAATCGTCACAGATCTCCTCAACCGGATCGCCAAGCTCCTCAGCGACATCCTGAACGTCCTGATGAAGATGCTCATGGACGTCATCAAGGCAGTCGTGGACGCGATCAAGACGGTCTTGGAGTACGCATCCAAACTCCTCGGCGCCCTGGGCGAGTTCATGATGATCGCGATCGACTTCATGGACGACCCGGGCGGCTGGCTGAGCGGCGCGAAGAACTCAGCGGTCGACGGCGCGAAGCACCACTTGTTCCGCGAGGTGAAAGCGGCGGTCAAATCGTGGTTCCAGTCGAAGATCGAGGAGATCATCGGCATCCCGAAGGCGATCATCGACAAGCTCATCAAGGGCGGCTTCACCCTTGAGAAGATCGTGAAGGAGACCTGGGACGCGATCGTCCCCCAGCTCCCCTTCATCATCGGCGAGATCGTGATCACCAAGGTCATCGCGAAGCTGATCCCCGGCGCGGGCTGGGTGATGGCGGTGATCGACGCGATCCGCACGGCGATCGGCGCCCTCGGCGAGATCCTCCGCGCGATGGGTGCGGTCCTCGACTGGCTCAAGGCCGTCCGCCAGGGCGGCGCGGGCATCCTCTTCGCCAAAGCGGTCGCGGCGGGCATCGTCGCCCTCCTCGAACTCGCCTACCAGGCCCTCCTGAACGGCATCGGCAAGTACGTCGCCAAGGTGGGCCGCCGGTTGAAGTCTGTGGCAGCGAAACTCGGCAAGGGTGGCAAGAGCGGCAAGACGAAGGCCGGTGCGGGCGACGACAAGGGCGGCAGGAGAGAACAGCCGAGGGGCGACAAGGACACCCCCCGCCCGACCTCCACCCTGCCGAAGCCGGGTAGGAGCACGGGCCCGGGCACCAAGCCGAACGCGAAGCCCGCCCCCAAGGCGGACCCGAACAAGCCGACGACGAAGGCCCCGGACAAGGACGCGGGCCCGGGCAGGCCGAAGGACCAGGACGCCCCCGGGACCACCGAGCCCAAGGACCGGGAGGCTCCCGGAAGGCCCAGGACCGACAAGGACGCTCCCGGCAGGCCCACGGACCAGGATGGCCCCGGCAGGCCCAAGGACACCGAGAAGCCGGGCCGACCCAAGGACGACAAGGGCACCCCCGGCAAGCCGGACACGCACCCGACCCCGGCCCCGAAGCCCAAGCCGAAGGCGGAGCCCCAGCCGAAGCCCAAGCCCGACCCGGACACCAAGCCGAAGCCGAAGGACACGTCGCCCGAGAAGCCCAAGGACGACAAAGACGCTCCGGGCAAGCCGAAGGACGGCGACGGCAGGCGCCCGGACAAGGACAGGCCCAAGGACCAGGACCCGACGAAGCCCAAGGACCACGACGCCGACGGCAAGAAGCCGAAGGACGACAGGGACGGCAGGCCGGGCACGTCGAAGGAGAAGGACGGCCCGGACAAGCCCCAGCGGAAACCCGACAAGGACCGTCCCGGCAAGCCGGGGAGGAAGCCCGACAAGAAGGGACCCGGCAGGTCCGGGCCCAAACCGGAGAAGAGCGGGCCGGGCCGGCCCAAGTCCAAGCCTGAAAAGGAAAAGAAGAAGGACGAGAACTCCAAGGAGTCCAAGGACGAACGACTGCGCAAGATCGTGGCGCGGCTCCGCCCTCGGATCAATCGCATGACGGACAAGGGCGTCAAACAACTGCCCTTCCGCGCCGCACTGCGTGGCTGGCGGGCCTGGTACCGCTTGACCTCCTTGGACGCCCGAGGCGGTAGCCCTACGTCCATCAACGCGACGCTCAATCCGTCTGCGGAAGTCACGCAGGCCATGCGCGCCATGCTGCGTTTAAAGTTCAAGGGCGCCCCCGAGAAGCGGGAGCAGCTCGAAGCCGCGCTGGGCATCCAGAACTTCAACGACTGGCTGCTGTTCCACGAAGGTGAAAGCGTCGCAGACTTCCGCCACAAGATGGAGAGGCTGCTTGAGGAGCTGGACGAGGCTGCTCAAGGCGACCTCAAGGACGAGCCGCTCCAGAAGATCAGGGCAGCTGAGCGGGACGTGCAGAACAACGAGAAGCCGGCGGACTCCGGAGTTCAGGAAGAAACTCCGAAACCAGCCGGAAGGACTTACGAGTCGAAGATGCAGTCCCTCCTCGAAGACGAGAGACTCAATGAGCGGAAGGAGCGCCGACGGAGGGGACAAGCCGGCGAGTATCCAGACCCGCAGGTCGGCACGCATCAGCTCAAGATTCAACGATACGGCCACTACGACACCATAGGCTTCGCCCGCAAGGCCCTCGCCCTCAAGCGCCTCGACCAGGCCGGAAAGACGTTCCGCAAGGAGGCCGGGCCGGACTTCTACGAGTTCAAGGTGTTCAACGAGATCAACACCCTGAGAAGGGAAGCCAACAAGGCCCGCGAAAACGGCGACGAAGACGAGGCGCGCCGGAAGATGGATGAGGCAAGTCAGATTGAATCATCCATCCCGGAGCTGAAGGAAAGAGCCCGCCGGCTCGGCAGGATGACCATCGACTTCAAGGAGCTGGTGAGGATTCGGGCAGGGTCCAGCACGGCAGACTCGAAGCTCAAGACGGGGATCAACAGCCGCATCAAGAACATGCAGGCGGACCACGTCCACGACCTGCAACTGGGCGGGCTCGACAGTTACAAGAACTTCTATTTGCTGGATCGCAACACGAACCTCGAAATGGGACGCGATATGGCTACCAGAATGAGGATCAACAACGAAACGGTGGCCGCAGGAACTGTCATCAACATCGAAATAGACTGGGAACCGGCCACGAAACCAGAGAAGAAGAAAAAGAAGAAATGATCTCACACCAGCAGATGACCGATCTTTACGGTGCCGAAAACGTCGTCACACTGACCACGCAGGACGTCGAGCGCCTTGACCTTCGCCCCGAGGATGCCGAGGTGCTCACGACCGTCGGGCTCCCCCGGCACAGCCCACCGTTTTTCACCACCGAGGTGGAGGGCGGGCCCGAGTTTCTCCGCGTCATCGATGTGACAACCCGCGACGGGAAGAGCCACCGTGAGGTCATCTTCGGCGGTCCGCCGGGGGACCCGGGGATGCGGTTTTCGATCTCCGCGTACGAGCGCTTCATCATGCTGGCCCAGCTCGAAGGCTCAACACCTCGCGGCGAGGTCGTGAACAACAACCTGCCCGATTTCCTTGAGTTCCTCTATCGAATCGAGGCGCACACCAAGCGCGTGGCAGCCGATCCCGCTGCCGAGCAGGAGTCGCTCGACGAGCTTCGGAGTGCCCTGATGTCCCTCGACCCCTTCTCGTTCGAACTACCGGAGGACTGGTGGGCCATAGCTCTGCGTCAACTCAGCGGAGGCGGCATGGGGCTGTGACCACGCGGCCGCTACTCGTCATCCGGCAGGAGAAGAAATGACCCGATACGCCGACATACCCAAGCCCATCCGCTCCGGAATCGTCATCGTCGATCCCGACCTGGGAACGCCGCAGCGCATCATCGTTCTCCAGTTCAATCCGGACACTCTCGAACGCTCCGTTTCTCCTCAAGCCGCCGGAGGGGAAGGGGGCGGTGGTGGAGGGGACAGTGGTGGCGACAGGAACGAGGCCCTGAGACTCAAAGGCCCGGCGCAGGAGTCGTGGAAGTTCACCGCGGAGATCGACGCCACCGATCAGCTGGATGTCGCCGCGCCGGACGGGATTCATCCGCAACTCGCCGTGCTGGAGATGCTCGTGCAGCCCACCACTGCGCAGCTTCGGGCCGCCTCGCATCTCAGTAAGAAGGGGACGATCGAGATCAGTCCCCTGGAGATGCCGTTGACGCTGTTCACGTGGGGGAGCAAGCGCGTCATGCCCGTGCGGCTTACCGAGTTGTCGGTGAATGAGTCGGCGTTCGACGTCGCTCTCAACCCGATCAGGGCTTCGCTGAGTATCGGCATGAAGATCTTGACCGTGAGTGATCTGCCGGCCGGGCATCGGGGGGCGGAGCTGTATCTGGCTCACCTCGCGCAGAAGGAGCAACTGGCGCGGGCCGCCCGGGGCGGGAGTTTTGCCGGGCTCGGGCTTGGCGGGAGGGGGATCTGAGGGTGATCGAGCCGTATGAACGGGCCTTGGACGAGGTGCCCGGGGCGCATCCGTATCCGCGGAGCAGTCGGTATGCCGAGGTGGAGATCGGGGTGCATCGCCTGCCCGACGGGACCGAGGTGAGGTACGCCAAGCGGCGGTTGCTGCCGCCGTTGGAGGAGGCGGCCGAGGAGGCCGTGCCGCATACCGTCAGCAGTGGCGAGCGGCCGGATCAGCTGGGGCAGCGGTACTTCGGGGATCCGGGGCAGTGGTGGCGGATCGCCGATGCCAACCCGGTGCTGGATCCACGGGAGTTGACCGATGAGCCGGGCGAGGAGATAGCCGTTCCGCTGCCGGGCGGGTTCCCGGGCGGGATGGGTGGGCCGGGGGTGCGGAATGGGTGACGACCAGCCGGTCGGACGTGGGCCTCTTCATGTGTCGTTGTATATGGGGCCGAAGTCGGCGCGGCCGGTGCCCCCGGAAGTGACCGAGGCGCTGTTGTCGGCGCAGATCACGAGTACGGCGGGTGAGCGGAGCGGATTTCAGATCGCGTTCGATCTGACGAAGAAGGGCGCCATTGTCCAGCGGTTGCTGCCTGAGGGGTTCTTCGATCCGAAGACGCGGGTGATTGTGGCGGTGTCCATCAAGGGGACGCCGTTTGTGCTGCTGGACGGGTTGATTGTGCGGCAGGAGGTGGGGGCCAGTAATCACCCCGGGCAGACGACTCTGACGGTGACCGGGGAAGACCTGACGCTGTTGATGGACCTGGAGGAGCGGGCCGACCGGTATCCGAATCTGGCGCCCTCGCAGCGGATCGAGCGGATTCTGGGGAAGTACGCGGATTACGGCATCGATGCTCGGATCATCAGGGAGCAGATTCCGCAGCCGCCGAGGGAGCAGTCGCGGGTTGACTACCAGGTCGGGACGGATCTGCAGTATGTGAACGAGTTGGCCAGGGCGAACGGGTACACGTTCTATCTCGACCCTGGACCCGTGCCGGGGCGGTCGACGGCGTTCTGGGGGCCCGAGCAGCGGCTCGGGCAGAGACAACACGCCCTGAACGTGAATATGGATGTGAACTCCACGGTGGATCAGTTGACGTTCGCGTACGACGGGACGGCGAGGGAAGAGCCGCAGGCGCGGGTGCAGGACCCCGTGACGCGGCGGGCGCCGTTGCTTGCGCAGCCGGATATCAGTCCGCTGCGGCCGCCGCTGGGCCGGCGGGCCTCCCCCGCCCTCAAGCGGAAGACGTTGAGCGGGACCGCGAAGCGGGACGAGGCGATGGCGAAGGCGGAGGCGTTGGGCAGGGCGGCGACGTCTGCGGATGCCATTTCGGGGTCGGGGTCGTTGGACGTCACTCGGCATGGATATGTGTTGCGGCCGCGGGAGTTGGTGGGGGTGCGGGGGGCGGGCGTCACGTATGACGGCGACTACTACGTCAAGAGTGTGACGACGAATCTGCGCCCCGGGTCCTACCAGCAGAATTTCACCCTGTCGCGGGAGGGCCTGATCGCCCGTAGCGGGACCGTACGCCCGTAGGCCCGCACGCCTTGCGCCCGTACGCCCTTAGGCCCGTACGCCCGTAGAGCAGCAGTCGCTGGAAGCCAGGAGATGTGAGTAATGGCCGGTGCACCTAACAACCGCTTTCTCGGCAAGTTCCGCGGCCGGGTGGTGGACAACAAGGATCCGATGGGGCGGGGGCGGCTGATCGTCCAGGTTCCGGACGTGCTCGGTGAGGAGCCGTCGACGTGGGCACTGCCCTGTTTTCCGTTCACCGGGCCGCAGGCGGGGCAGGTCGTCGTGCCGTCGGTCGGGGCGGGTGTGTGGGTGGAGTTCGAGCAGGGGGAGCCCAGTTATCCGATTTGGGTGGGGTGTTGGTACGGGAATCGGGAGGAGTTGCCGGAGGATGCGCGGACCGATCCCCCGACCGCGCATCCCGTCGTGATCCAGACGCCCGGGAAGCACAAGTTGGTGATGTCGGACGTGCCCACGAACGGGATTTTGCTGGAGGCGCCGGGCGGCGCGTACGTGAGGATCGATGCGACGGGTGTCCATATCAATAACGGGCACGGCGCTTCGATTTCGCTGCTCGGAGATCAGGTCGATATCAACGAGGGTCGGTTGACCGTGCCCAAGAAGCGCTGAGAAGAACGGGGGGAGGACAGATGGCGAGCGGGAACGTCGTGCACGGCGGGGCCGTGATCAGTTGTCCGCACGGAGGCCGGGCGATATCCGCAACGGGTGCGGGTGGCAGTGCCGGCGTACGGATCGATGGCGCGCCGGTGGCCACCGCCGCGGACCTTTTCACGATCGGCGGATGTCCGCACACCGTGGGGCACCGACCGCAGCCGTGCACCAGTGTGCGCTGGATGCCGGGCGCGGAGAGCGATGCCGTACGCGTCGACGGGGTGCCGGTGCTGCTGGACACCACGGCGGCGATGTGTTTCAGCGTCGGGCTGGTGCCGCAGGGCCCGCCGGTCGTGGCGTCCGTCCATCAGGGCCAGGGGGTGTCCAGCCGATGAGGGCTGCGAAGAAGGTACGTACCGAGATCGCGTTTCCGTTCCGGATCGACCGGCGGGGGCGGACCGCGCACGCCGATCACGAGGCGCATGTGCGGGATCTGATCGAGCAGTTGTTGTTCACCAGTCCCGGTGAGCGGGTGATGCGGCCGGACTTCGGGTGCGGGCTGCTGGATCTGGTCTTCACGCCGAACAGCCCGGAGCTGGCGTCGGCGGTGGAGCTGTCCGTGCAGGCGTCGTTGCAGCGGTGGCTGGGGGACCTCATCGAGGTCGAGTCGCTGGACGTGGTGAGCGAGGAGAACGTCGTACGGGTGTATCTGCGCTATGTGGTGCGCTCCACCGCGAGCCGGCGCGACGAGGTGTTCGAGGGGCGGGGCGAGGGATGAGCCAACTGGGCAGCAGTGCGGGCGAGTTGATCTGCGGGATGGACGGTCGCCGCGGCCGGGTCAGGGCGGCGCGACTCAACGGCGTCGACGCGGTGGAGGTAGGCGACGACGGGGTGACGCTGACCGTCACCTTTCTCGGCAAGGCGCCGCACGGGCTGGGGCCGGAGCATGTGCGGATCGACGGCGGGCGGCGGATCACCGGCCTGGTGGCCGTGGAGGTCTGCGTGGAGCGGGAGGAGGACCCCGAGCTCGACGACCGGCTGCTGGTGACGCTGGACCGGACCGGGGACACCTCGCGCTACCGGCTCTCCCTCGTCGAGGCCGATCCGTACGGGCGGCCCGGCACCGAGCCGTATGAGGGCTTCGACCAGCGCTACTTCGGTCAGGAGTTCTCCTTCCGGGCGGATTGCCCGAGCCCCTTCGACTGCGCGGACGAGGAGGGCGGCGCCGGGCCGGGCGACTGCCCGGACACCTTCCGGCCGGCGCCCGTCGTCGACTACACGGCCCGCGACTACGACACTCTGCGCCGGCTGGTCCTGGACCGGCTGCGGCTGACCACCCCCGACTGGGTCGAGCGCAGTCCCGCGGATCTGGGAACGACGCTGGTGGAGCTGCTGGCGTACACCGCCGATCAGATCAGCTATCAGCAGGACGCGGTGGCGACGGAGGCGTATCTGGACACGGCCCGGCGGAGGGTCTCCGTACGGCGGCACGTCCGGCTGATCGACTATCCGATGCACGACGGGTGCAGTGCGCGGGCGTTCGTGTCGGTGGAGGCGGTGGCGGAACTCACGCTGCTTCCGGGCGAGTTCCGCTTCGCGGCGATCGACACCCGGACGTTCGGGCCGCGCGACCGGCCGGAGATCGGCAGTGTCGTCGACGACCGGGATCTGGCGGTGCTGGACGAGCGCGGTGCGGTGGAGGTCTTCGAGCCGGTTGCGGAGACGCCCCTCGTGGCGCGGCCCGAGCACAACGCCATCCGGCTGTGGAGCTGGGGCGGGGAGGTCTGCGCCCTGCCCAAGGGGGCCACCGGCGCGACGCTGCGCGACGAGTGGGCGGACGACGCCTGCGAGGCGCGGGCGCTGCGGCTCTCCCCCGGTGATCTGCTGCTGTTCGAGGAGGTCAAGGGGCCGCGGACGGGAACGCCCGGCGATCAGGACCCCGCCCACCGGCAGACCGTCCGCCTGACCTCGGTCACCCCGGCCGTCGACCGGCTCGACGACCAGCCGGTGCTGGAGGTGACCTGGGCGCCGGAGGACGCGCTGGCGTTCCCGCTGGTGCTGTCCACCCGGGGCGGGCCCGACTGCGCGCCCGTCGAGGACGTGAGTGTGGCGCGCGGCAATGTCGTGCTGGTCGACCATGGGCGGTCGCTGGTCTTCGGCGGCAGCGATGAGGGCGTACCCGAGACCGTGGTCGTACCGCCCGTCCCCGCCGTCCTCGGCTCGTGCGACCCGCCCGCCTTCGGCTGCGGCGATCGCAAGGACGACGGCAACGCCACCGCGGCCACCATCAACGCCCTGCTGGAGAAGACCGGTTGCCATCAGGCGCTCACCGCCGACGACATCCGTGAGCTGTTCACCGTCGTCGGCGAGGAGGCGACCGTACGGGCCGGGCTCGGGCTGGAGCCGGCCGGGCAGCGGCAACGGGAACGCGTGGTGCCGGGCACCGTCCACGCCCAGGCCGAGGCGCTGCGCACGCTGCTCGCGCAGTCCGTCTACCCGGGCGTCGTACCGCGCTTCCGGCCGGTGCTGGACCGCTCCCCCGTCGCCCAGACCGTGCCGTACCCGCAGCCCGCGCAGGTCGCGGCGGGGCAGGCCGACCGGCTGGCGGGGATACCGGAGCGCGTGCGGGACCGGCTCGTCGAGCTGTGGCGCAGCGCCCGGGACCACGACGGGCTGGCGGAGGACGAGATCGCCGAGCTGGCGGTGGTGTTCGGCCTGAAGGCCCTCGAACGGTTCGAGCTGCGCCGCCACCCGGTGCGGGCGCTGCGCGAGCTGCTGCACCGCACCGAGGGGCTGCTGGGCGGCAAGCTGCGCCGCCTGGAGGTGCTGGGCGCGCGGGCCCGGGCGGGTACGGTGCTGGACCGGCGGATCGCCTGGGAGATCGCGCACAGCTGGGGCCCGGCGTACGCCGTGGGGCTGGACCCGGACGAGCCGGTGCTGCACGGGCCGGCGGCGGGCCTGCTGCCCGATCCGCGGGCCGCGCTGCCCGCCGTACGCCTCGACGACGGGGAGCGGACCTGGCTGCCGCGCCGCGACCTGCTCGACAGCGGGCCCCGCGACCGGCACTTCGTCGGTGAGCTGCAGGACGACGGGCGGCTGGCGCTGCGGTTCGGCGACGGGCGCTACGGGGCCCGGCCCGAGCCCGGCAGCCGGCTGGCCCTGCGCTACCGGCTGGGCGGCGGCACGGCGGGCAACGTCGGCGCCGAGGCCATCAACCATCTGGTGCTCGACCGGAGTGCGCGGGACTCGGATGCCGCCGCCGAGGAGCTGCCGGTGGCCGGTGTCCGCAACCCGCTGCCCGCCACCGGCGGCACGGAGCCCGAACCGGTCGAGCAGGTACGGCAGTTGGCCCCGCTCGATCTGAAGCGGACCCGGCTGCGGGCGGTGACCGCCGCCGACTACGCGGAGCTGGCGTCGGCGCTGCCAGGTGTGCAGCGGGCCGCGGCGGAGATCCGCTGGACCGGCAGCGTCCAGGAGGCGCATGTGGCGATCGACGCGGCGGGCAGCGGTGCGCCGTCGCCGCGGCTGCTGGACTCCGTCGCGTACGCGCTGGAGAGCTACCGGCGGATCGGGCACGACCTGGTCGTCGAGGCGGCCCGGACGGTGCCGGTGGATCTGACGGTGGAGGTGTGTGCGGCACCGGGCCACCAACACGGCCGGATCCTGGCCGAGTTGACCCGGGCACTGGGCAACCGGCGGCTGCCGGGGGGCGGTCTGGGGTTCTTCCATCCGGACGCGCTGACGTTCGGGGAGCCGGTGCGGCTCAGCCGCCTCACGGCGGTGGCCGCGGCCGTCCCGGGCGTGCTGAGCGCCCGGGTGACCCGCCTGCAGCGGCTGGTCCATGAGGAACATCTCGACGACCGGGCGCTTGAGGACGGGGTGCTGCGGCTCGGCCCGCTGGAGATCGCCGTGTGCGACAACGACCCGGAGCGGCCCGAGAACGGCCGGCTGACATGTGAGTGGGGGACTGCCCGATGAGCGTCTGCGGATGCGGCTGCGACGGGGGGATCGGCGGCCACGACGAGCGCCGCGCCCCCGACGCCCTCTACAACCCGCCGGGCCGCCCGGCGCTCGACTACCGCGTCGGCGACTACGGCGGCTTCCTCGCCGGGATGCTCGACCGGCTCGCCTCGCCCGCCTACCCGGCGCTGCGCGGTCTGACGGTGCGCACCCCGGACGATCCGGCGATCGGGCTGCTGGACGCCTGGGCGGTGCTCGGTGACGTACTGACCTTCCACGGCGAGCGGATCGCGCAGGAGGGCTATCTGCGGACCGCCAACGAGCACCGGTCGCTGGCGCTGCTGGGGCGGCTGGTGGGGCACCGGCCGCGGCCGGGGGTCGCCGCCGACACCCATCTCGCGTACACCCTCGACAAGGATCCGCGCGCCGAGGACCTGCCGGTGGTCATCCCGCGCGGCGCGCGCAGCCACAGTGTGCCCGCCGCCACCGGCGAGGAGTCGCAGACCTTCGAGACGGACGAGGACCTGACCGCGCGCTGGGCGTGGAACGAGCTGAAGGTGCGCCGGCGGCGGCCGGCCCTGCTGGTCGCCGAGGACCTCGCGCAGCGCTCGGAGCTGTTCGTGGCCGGCACCAACGCCTCGCTGCAGACCGGTGACCAGCTGCTGTTCGACTTCGGTGGGAGTCGGCAGCTGCTGCTGCCGGTGGCGAAGGTGCGGATCGACCGGGAGGAGGACCGCACCGCGATCGGGCTGCCGCGGTCCGCGCCGCCGACCCTGAAGGAGCTGGTGGACGAGGTGCGGCAGTGGATCACCGAGCCGCCGGACGGCGGTGACCCGGACGATCCCGACGAGCCCGGCCCGCCCACGCCGCAGACGCCGAACCCGCGGCCGGTCAGCAGGCTGATCGACACCTTCGACGTCCAGGTGCTGGCCCCGCTGCGCAAGGACCTGGACGGGGCGGCCGGTTCCTCGCCGGCCGCCTTCGCCGAGCGGCTCGCCGGGCCGCATGAGCGGCTGGCCGAGGCGCAGGTGCTTGCCGCGCCGTACGAGGAGGTCGCGGCCTGGTTCGAGCGGTTGGAGGCGGTGGTCGGCGAGCTGCGGGAGCGGGCGGGGGATCTGGAGCCGGCCCGTACGGTGCCCGTCCCGCCGAAGCCGAAGTCCGCGGCGGGGCAGGGAGCGCCGGCGCTGCGGGCCCTGGCCGCCGTGCTGCCGGCGCTGCGTACCCGTGTGGTGCGTCCGCCGTCCGGTGCGGGGGCCGCGTTCCGCGACCCCGGCCGGCTCTTCGCGCCCGGTTCGGATCTGACCGCGCGGCTGCTGTCCGCGCTGGATCCGCGGCTCGCCGACGGGATGTACCAGGCGTGGCGGCAGGCGGCACCGCAGGCGCAAGGCGCGCTGCGGGAGCTGCTGGCGATGCGGGTGAGCGCCGCGCCGTTCGGGGCGACGGCGCCGCTCAAGCCGGTGCAGGACGACCAGGGCCGGGTGATCCGGCAGTCGGACTGGCCGCTGACGGGCGCCGCGCTGACCGGCATGCGGGTGGTGTTCGACACGGCCGGCAAGGTGCCGGTGAAGGCGGAGTTCCAGCACATCGAGACCGGCGCTTCGGTGCAGCACACCGTGAACCTGCCGTCGGACGAGTCGTTCGCTCTCGGTCCCGGCCGGGTCGAGCTGTCCACGCGTACCGGCCAGGACCACGATCTGAGCTGGCTGGGGCGGCGGCCGACCGATTCGCAGGAGGCCGGGGTCACCGCGCGGCTGCGGGCCGGGCTGCCCGAGCGGACGCTGTTCGTGGCCCGCCCGGACGAGGAGGACCGGATCGAGGTCGCGGTGCACAACGGACAGCCGCAGACCTGGCACCTCAAGCCGGGCGAGCAGCGGCAGGTCCGGCACGGCGAGTACGAGGTGACCGTGCGGCGCACGCCGGGCAGCGAACCGCCCGCCGTGGAGATCGGTATCGCCACCGTCCCCGCGCCCGCCAACCGCCATGTGCTGCCGCTGGATTCGGTGCGGGACGGCATCACGGTCGGCAGCTGGGTCGCGATCCGGCGTCCCCGTAAGGGCGCGGGCGGGCCGGACGGCATACCGGGCGACAAGAAGCTGGCGTTCGTCACCACCCGGGTGACGGCGGTGCGCACCGCCGCGTACACGAACTTCGGCATCACCGGGCGGGGCACCGAACTGACACTGGCCGATCCCTGGCTGGACGAGCACGATGTGGTGCTCTCGACGATCCGGGACACGACCGTGCACGCGGGCGGCGAGCCGCTGCGGATGGCGGACGAGCCGCTGGGCGAGGACGTGCACGGCAACGAGCTGGAACTCGCCGAGCTGTACGACGGGTTGCTGCCGGGGCGGCGGATCGTGGTCTCCGGTGAGCGCAGCGACATACCGGGCCTGGCGGGCGGCGCCGGGCTGCGGGCGACCGAACTCGCGGTGATCGCGTCGGTGGACCAGCGGCTGGACGCGGACTTGCCGGGCGACCATGTGCACACGGTGCTGACCCTGACCGCGGATCTGGCCTACCGCTACCGGCGGGGGACGGTCCGCGTCCAGGGCAACGTGGTGCCCGCGTCGCACGGGGAGAGCCGCGACGAGCCCATCGGCAGCGGGGACGCCACCCGCGCCAACCAGACGTTCGCGCTGTGGCAGTCGCCGCTGACGTGGCTGCCGGACGACAGTCCGCTGGGCGCCGCCCCGGAGCTTGAGGTGCGGGTCGACGGGCTGCTGTGGCACGCGGTGGACAGCCTGGCCGGGCGCGGGCCGCGGGAGCGGGTGTATGTGACGGGCACCGGCGCCGGCGGCGGGGAGGGCCGCACGACGGTGACGTTCGGCGACGGGGTGCACGGCGCCCGGCTGCCGAGCGGCCACGACAACGTGCGGGCCCGCTACCGCTTCGGCACCGGGCGGGCGGCGAACGTCGCGGCGCACCGGATCACCCAGGCGGTCACCCGGCCGCTGGGCGTCACCGGGGTGACCAATCCGCAGCCCGCGCGCGGCGGTGCGGACGCCGACGGCCCCGGGCTGACCCGGCGCACCGTCCCGCTGGCGGTCTCCGCGCTGGACCGGCTGGTCTCGCTCGCGGACTACGAGGACTTCGCCCGCTCCCGTGCCGGCATCGGCCGGGCCTCGGCCCGCGAACTCTTCGACGGGCGGCGCAAGGTGCTGCATGTGACGGTGGCCGGGGTGGACGACATCCCGCTCGACCCGGACGCGGAGGTGCTGCGGGCGCTGCGGTCGTCGCTGGCCGAGTACGGCGACGCCCGGCTGCCGGTCCGGGTGGATGTGCGCGAGCCGGTGCTGCTCCTGTGCGTGGCGAAGGTGAAGGTGGCTGCGGACCACGCATGGCCGCTGGTGGAGCCGCGGGTGCGGCGGGCGGTGCTGGACCGGCTGGGCTATGACGGGCGGGAGCTGGGGCAGCCGGCGCGGCTGTCGGAAGTGCTGGCCGCCGCCCAGTCGGTGCCGGGGGTGGACTACGTCGACGTCGATGCCTTCACCGGCGTCCCGGCGTCCGTCTCCGCCGCCGAACTGGCCGCGCTGTCACAGCGGTTCGCCGAGCCGCCGGGTGCGTCGGTGCCGTCCCGGCTCGCCGCGTACGACGAGCGGATCCACGAGGTGACGGCGGACGGCGGGGAGACGCTGACCGCCGTCGCCGCCCGCCACGGCATCGCGCTGGCCGAGCTGCTGCGGCTGAACCCGGACATCACCGACACCCGGCCGCTGGCCAAGGGCCGTGCGGTCTGCGTCTTCCGCGGTATCCGGCCGGCGCAGCTGGCGCTGTTCTCGCCGCGGGTCGCGGACACGCTGATCCTCACCGAGGTGACCCGATGACCCCGACCCCGACCACGACCACGAGGACCGTGGCCACGGCCAGGACGACCGTGACCACGGCCACCCTCGCGATCACCATCACCGACCCGGCGTTCGGCACGGAGGTGCCCCGATGAGTACGAAGAGGGAGCCGGACGGGCTCGCCGAGCTGCTTCCGCAGTGGCACCGGCTGCGCGACGCGGAAGGCGGCGAGCCGCTGCGCGCCCTGCTCGCCGTGATCGCCGAGCAGGTGGACCGGGTGCGCGACGGGGTCGCCCAGCAGTACGACGACTGGTTCGTGGAGAGCGCCGCCGAGTGGGTGCTGCCCTACCTCGGCGACCTGGTGGGCTACCGTCCGCTGCCCGGCTACGAGGGGGTGCTGGCCGGCGGGCTGCGCGACGGCGGGCTGCCGGACTCCTCGCGGCGGCGGCTGGCCGAGGCGCTGGCGCCGCGCCGCGATGTGGCGGCGACGGTCGGCAACCGGCGGCGCAAGGGCACGTTGGCGCTGCTGGAGGAGCTGTCGGAGTCGGTGGCGGGCTGGCCGGCGCGGGCGGTGGAGTTCTCCCGGCTCCTCGCGCACCAGCAGCCGGTGAAGCTGTACGGGTCGGGCACGGAGGCGGTCAACGCGCGGCGGGCCGGGCGCGGGCGGCTGGTGGACCTGCGCGACGGCGCGGCGCTCGATCTGGCGGGCGGGCCCTTCGGGACGGTGGCCCGTTCGGTGGACGTGCGCCGGGCCGACTCCCGTCACACCCAGGGCGGTTACACCCCGGCCGGGGTCGGCCTGTTCGTGTGGCGGCTGAAGCCGTACTCGGTGACCGGGGCGCCGGCGTACTGCATCGACCGGGCCCGCAACCTCTACACGTTCTCCATCCTGGGCAACGACACCCCGCTGGTGACCCGCCCGGAGCCAGAGCCGTCCGCGGCGCATATCGCCACCCTCGACAACGTGCCGGCGGCGATCCGGCGCCGGCAGCTGCACGACCGTCTCGCGGACTACTACGGGCCGGGCAAGAGCTTCACCCTCCGCCGGGACGGGCACGACGCCCCGGTCCCGCTCGCCGACATCGTCGTCGCGGACCTCGCAGACTGGCGCTACCGGCCCAAGCGCGGGCAGGTCGCGGTCGATCCGGAGCTGGGCCGCATCGCGTTCGGCGCGCGCTCGGCGCCCCGGCAGGGCGTATGGGTGGACTACCACTACGGGTTCGGCGACGAGCTGGGCGGCGGCGAGTACCAGCGCGAGCGAAGCGAGAGGAGGGTCCCCCCGGCCGGAGGCTCGGGGAGCCCCGCCGCCCCGGACGCCGCGGTCTACCGGGTCGGGCCGGGCCGGCCGTTCCAGCGGATCATGGACGCCTACGGGGCGTGGCAGCACGACCGGCGGTCCGGGCGGTGCGGCCCCGAGGGGATCATCGAGATCACCCACAGCGGCGCCTACCAGGAGCAGCTGGACTTCGACCTGGATCCCGGCGACCGGCTCCAGCTGCGCGCCGCCGAGGGCACCCGGCCCGTCATCCGGCTGCTCGACTGGTACAGCAACCGTCCCGACGCGCTCAACATCCGGGCGCGGGAGGCCGATTGCGCGGTCGGCGAGCGGCCGCGGATGGTGCTGGACGGGCTGCTGGTCACCGGGCGGGGGCTGAACGTCACCGGCCCGATGGGCGCGCTGGTGCTGCGGCACTGCACCCTGGTGCCGGGCTGGTCCCTGGAGCCGGAGTGCGATCCGCACTCCCCCGAGGAGCCGAGCCTGGTGCTGGACCGGACGACCGCGTGCGTGGAGATCGACCGGACGATCCTGGGCACCATCGAGGTGATCGGCGACGAGGTGGGCACCGATCCGCTGCCGATCCATCTGCGCGACAGCATCCTGGACGCCACCGGAGCCGACCGCGAGGCGCTGTCGGCGCCGGACTGCCGGCACGCCCACGCGGTGCTGTACGCGCACCGCTCCACCGTCATCGGCGAGGTGCACACCCACGCCGTGCAGCTCGCCGAGAACAGCGTCTTCACCGGCCGGCTGCACGTCGCCCGGCGCGGTGTCGGCTGTGTGCGGTTCAGCTATGTGCCGCCGGGGTCGCGCACCCCGCGCCGGCACCGCTGCCAGCCGGACCTGGCGGGCCCCTCGGACGCCGCGAGGGTGCGGCCGCTGCTGCGCGGTGAGCGCTACGGCACGCCCTGGTACGGGCAGTTGGCGGACGGCTGCGCGCCGGAGATCCGGCGCGGCGCGGAGGACGGCGCGGAGATGGGCGCCTACCACGACCTGTACCAGCCGCAGCGCGAGGACAGCCTGCGGGCCCGGCTGGCGGAGTACACGCCGGCGGGCAGCGACGCGGGGGTGGTGTTCGTGACATGAGCCCGCCGCCGGTGGGTGACGTGAGCCCGCCGCCGGTGCGTCGGGCGAACCGGCGGCGCACCCGGCGCCCTTGCCGTGGGACGCCCGCCGGCCTCACGCCCGCCGCCCTGACGACCGTCGACCTCACGACCGCCGGCCTCACGCCCGCCGGTCCGACGACCGTCGGCCTCATGCCCACCGATCCGACGACCGCCGACCGCCGACCTTCCGAGCATCCCGTACGAGGGGGACCCCTTCCATGCACGCTGATCTCTCGCGCCTGACCCACCGGCCGGAGCGTCACTACTCCGCGGTCGTCGCTCAGCAGGGCCGCGTACAGCTCGACGCGGACGCCAACGAGCAGACCGCGATCCAGCTGCTGCAGGCCCGTACGCTCGCCGCCGACCTGATCGGCGAGCACGGCGGCCCGAGCGGCGCCACCGGCTTCAAGATCACCCTGCGGGGCGGCGGCCGCGAACTGGACGACCTGGTCATCGGCGGCGGCCGCTACTACGTCGACGGCATCCTGTGCGACGCCACCCGCCCGCGGCCCGGCGTGCCGGTGCCCGCGCACGGTGCGGCCGACGACGACGGCAAGGACGAGCCGGGCGGCGACGGCGCGGGCGCGCCGGCCGCGCCGGCCACCACCTGGACGTACTGGGACCAGCCCGACGGCTTCCGGGACCCCGAGCGGCCGGGCGACCGGCTGCCCAGCGCCTTCCCGTACCTGGCGTATCTGAAGGTGTGGGAGCGGGTGGTCACCGCCGCCGAGGACCCGGCGCTGCGCGAGGTGGCGCTGGGGTCGGCGATGCCGGACACCGCGGCCCGTACGAAGGTGGTGTGGCAGGTGCTGCCGCTGCCCGCGGCGGAGCTGGGCATCGAGGACCACACCCCGCCGATCAAGGACGTCCGCAGGGCCTTCGCCGACTGGGCGCGGAAGCAGGCCGCCCCCGCCTCCGGCCTGGCGGCACGCAGCGAGCGTCCGGACCACGCCGACGACGAGCCCTGCCTGGTCGCCCCGGACGCCCGCTACCGGGGGCCGGAGAACCAGCTCTACCGGGTCGAGGTGCACGACGGCGGCGCCGCGAAGGACGCCACCTTCAAGTGGTCCAGGGAGAACGGTTCGGTCACCTTCCCGGTCGACGAACTCGACGGCACCTGGGTGGAGCTGGCGACACTGGGCGGCGACGGCAAGCTGGATCTGAACGTCGGCGACCGGGTCGAGTTCGTCGACACCGCCTACGCCAGCCGCGGCGAGGCGGCGCCGCTGCTGCGGGTGGAGGAGCTCGACCTGCCGGGCCGCCGGGTGCGGCTGTCCGACGAGCCGGCGCCGGGCGTCGGGCGCCGGCCGGAGCTGCACCCGTTCCTGCGTCGCTGGGACCACCACGAGGGCGGCCGCAAGGCCGTCAGGCGCGGTGCCCGGGCCGAGCGGCTCAAGCACGGGGCACTGCCGGTCGAGGAGGGCGAGTGGCTGCCGCTGGAGGACGGTGTGGAGGTGTACTTCGCGCCCCGCGGCACCTACCGCACCGGCGACTACTGGCTGATCCCGGCCCGTACGGCCACCGGCCGGGTGGAGTGGCCCGCGGACGCGGCGCGCCGTCCGCTGCTTGAGCCCCCGGCCGGTATCGAGGTGCACTTCGCGCCGCTGGCGTGGGTGGCGGGCGAGCAGGCCGAACCCGATCTGCGGCGGGCGTTCCGTCCGCTGGCGGCGGACATTCCGGCCGCGGACGACGAGGCGCTGGCCGCGGAGGCGGCGGCGCGGGCGGAGGAGCAGGCGGGCCACCCGGCGGACGCATCCGGGGCCGGGTACGACGCGTCCGGCGCGGCGGGCGACCCGGCGGACGCGGGCTTCGACTCGACGCGACCGCTGCGCAGCAGGTCGCAGACCACCGCCGCGGCCGAAGCCGCGGTCGACGAGGGGGGAGCCGGCTGATGGCCACACCGCTGACCGCGGGGAAGCTGCTGGCGGCGCTGCGCGCCGAGGGCCTGGTGGTCCACGAGGTCCGCGACTGGCGTCGGCACCACCGCAACGCCAAGGGCAGATGGGGCCCGATGCACGGGGTGATGATCCATCACACCGTCACCGAGGGCCTCGAAGCCTCGGTGGACCTGTGCTACGACGGGCACGCCGATCTGCCGGGACCGCTCTGCCACGGCGTGATCGACAAGCGGGGCGAGATCCATCTCGTCGGCAACGGCCGCGCCAACCACGCCGGGCTCGGCGACCGCGACGTCCTGGAGGCGGTGATCGCCGAGGAGTATCCGCTGCCGAAGGACAACGCCGCCGACGCCGACGGCAATCGGCACTTCTACGGCTTCGAGTGCATCAACCTCGGCGACGGCCAGGATCCGTGGCCGAAGGAGCAGCGGCTCGCGATCGAGAAGGCGTCGGCGGCGCTCTGCCGGGCCCACGGCTGGAGCGAACGCTCGGTGATCGGCCACAAGGAGTGGCAGCCGGGGAAGGTCGATCCGCGCGGCTTCGTGATGGACCAGATGCGCGACCGGATAAAGCAGCGCCTGGCAAAGCCACCGGAGGGCGAACCCGAACCCGACCCCGATACGGGCAACGACGGTACCGGGGGCGCGGGGCCGGGCGGCGCGGGCTCGGGCGGCACGGGCTCGGGCAACGGCGGGTCGGGTGGCGGTACCGGTGGCGGGTCGGGTGGCGGTAACGGTGGCGGCTCCGGTGGCGGCACGGGCGACGGGACGGGGCGGCCGGTGCCGCCCAGGCCGCAGCATCCGCCGTACGAGCCGTTCCCCGGCCGCGACTTCTTCCGCCCGGGGACGCCGAGCCCGGTGATCGCGGCCATGGGCGAGCGACTGGTGGCCGAGGGCTGCGGCCACTACAAGGGCCGCCCGAGCCCGGAGTGGACCGAGGCACACCGCAAGTCCTACGCCTCCTGGCAACGCAAACTCGGCTTCCGCGGCAAGGACGCCGACGGCCTACCGGGCCGCGTCAGCTGGGAACGCCTACGGGTACCCAACTCGTAGAAGCGAAAGGTCCGTCGGCGGGGCACGGAGGGTGGCGGGCGACGGCGCACAGCGGCGGCGCCGCGACCGGCGGCTCTCGCAGCGGCCGTTGCACCTGCGGTGCTTTCGGCACCCAGTGGCGGTTGTGCTCACGGTGCTTGCGGCACATAGTGGCGGTCGCGCTTACGGTGCTTGCGGCGCGCGATGGTCATTACGCTCGCGGTGCGCGATGGTCCTTACGCTTGCGGTGCTCGCGGTGCTCGCGGTGCTCGCGGTGCTTGCGGTGCGCGATGGTCGTTACGCTCGCGGTGCTTGCCGCTCGGAGTGCTCGGTGGGTTCAGTGGACTCGGTGTGCACCTTGTGCTCCTCGTGCACCGGGCGAACACGGGAATACCGCCCTGCACCCCCACGTTGTGGCCTCACAGGGGGCCCTCGCTACCCCTACAGGATGCGTTCGACCGCCCCCTAAGGCCCCCGCCCCACCCCGCAGCCCAGTCGCCGCGCCCTCAAACACGCACACACCAAAGCCGGGCGGTCCTCCCCCACAGAGGTCCGCCCGGCTGTTCATGGGTGATCCGGCGTCGGCCGCCGCCGCGGCCGACGAGCCGGTGGTGTCGGCCTGGTAGGCCGACGGATCAGACGGCCTGGACCGGCAGGACCGGCAGCGCCGGGACGTTGGCGGCGTTGGTCAGGTCCGCCAGGTCGGCGGGCACGGCCGGGACGGCGACGGTGTCGGTCAGGTCGGCCGGCACGGCCGGAACGGCGGGCGCAGCCGGAACGTTGGCGACGTCGGACAGGTCGGCCGGCACGGCCGGAACGGCAGGCGCAGCCGGGACGGCGGGCACGGCCGGGACGGCGGGCACGGCCGGGACGGCGGGCACGGCCGGGACGGCGGGCACGGCCGGGACGGCGGGCACGGCCGGGACGGCGGCGACATCGGACACGTCGGCCGGCAGGGACTTGACCGGGGTCAGGCCCTGCACACCGGCGACGGCCTTGGTGGCGGTGCCCTGCGCGTCGGTCACGACCACGGCGGCCAGGCCCTGCGCGAACGGCGTGGCGTCGGTCGCCGCGCCCTGGGCGAACGCGACGGCGCCGGCGGCCTTGCCCTGCGCGAACGGCACCGCGTCGGTCGCCTTGCCCTGCGCGAAGGCGACCGCGTCGGTGGCCGCACCCTGCGCGAACGGCACCGCGTCGGCGGCGGTGCCCTGCACGAACAGCTGCGCCTGGCCGCCGACGACGGTCACGAACGGGGTCGCCTGGGCGGCCGCGTCACCGGCGAGTCGGCCGGCGCCGCCGACCGCGCCCTGGGCGACCGGCACGACCTTGACGACGATCCGCTGGGCGACGGGCGGCAGCACGTCGGCGGCGGTGCCGTCGACGACCGGGCGGACGGTGGCCAGCGCGCCCTGGGCCTGCTTCGTCAGCTGCTCGGGGCGGACGCCCGCACCGGCGAGCGAGGCCAGCAGGTTGTCGGCGGAACCGGGAGCCTTGGGCAGCGCGGGGGTCTTGGGCAGCTCGGGGGTCTGCGGCACCTCGGGCAGGCCCGCGGAGGGGACGCCCGGGGTGGCGGACAGCGACGGAACGGCGGGCAGCTTGCCGTCCGTCAGGCGGCCGAGCTTGCCGAGGTCGGCCTTCTTCGCGGCCTTCTTCGCCGCCTTCTGGGCGGACTTGGCGGCCTTCTTGGCCTGCTTGAGGTCGGCGGCCTTGTGCACCGCGCCGGTCTTCGGCAGGTCCGCGCCGCCGGCCAGCTTCTGCACGCCGTCCACGGCGCCGGTGACGTCACCGAGCTTGCCGGTGGGCAGGTCCTGGGTCGGCAGGCCGCCGCCGAGGGCGCCGGTCGCCTTGCCGGCCACGTCGCCGGCCGTCTTCTGCGCGGTGCCGCTGACGTCGGTGGCGGCCTTGTTCGCGGTGTCGGTCACCGTGCCGGTGGCGGGCAGGTCCGGGACAGCGGGCAGCTCGGCGGCGTTGGCGGCGACGGAGCCCAGGGCCCACAGACCGGTGGCGGCAGCGGCGACGACGATGGAGCGGCGGATGTTCGAGCGCATGGTGATGAAGTCCTTCGAATTCAGGAGGGGTTTAAGGGCAGACCTGTCCCGCCCCCGCGCGGCAGGTCCAGTTACAGACGCGGAGCGGTCTGCCCTAGCCCGGGAATTCGAGGATTTCTTCGGCCCGCATGCGCGTCGGAGCGCCATCGGCCGTGCGAACGCCACCCGGCAGCAGCCGGAGGCTCATGAAGTCCGCCGGGGCGGCGGCGTGCTGGTCCCCACCACGGGGGCCGTGGCCGTCACCGGCGGTGTGCGAGGACGGCGCCGTCTGGCCCTGCGGAAGCTGACCCGGAAGGCCCTGGTGGCCCGGGTCCCGCTGCTCGTGAACGGCGGTCACGGGCTGCTCGGCGGCCGGCTTGTGCGGGCCGTCGGCGAGGTGCGCGAGCCGGTTGGCGGCGCCGCCGTCGGCCGACGCGGCGCACCGCGACTGGCCGGCCGGGTGCATGCCCTGCGGCGTACGGCCGTGCTGCTGCTCCGCGCCGTCGCCGGGGCGGTTCGCCTGCTCACCGGCCGGGAGGTGTACGGGCAGCGCGGCACCGGCCGAGTCCCCGGCCTCCCGCACGATCCGGCTCACCGGCTCGGTGATCCGGCCGGTGACCGGCGCGGTCTGCTCGGCGGCGGGCTTTACGGCCTCGGCCACCGTGGCGGACGCGTCGTGCGTACCGTCGGCGATCTCCGCGCCGGTTGCCTTGCCCCGCCGCTCAAGCGCGGTCCGGGAACCGGAGAGCCGGTCGGCCGCCCCGGTCCGGTCGGCCGCCGCGGTCCGGGTGGCGGCCCGGTCCGGGAGGGACGCCTCGGCCGGGGCCGGGGACGCCGCCCCGGTCAGGGCCGGTGCGCCGGTGCGGTCGTCGGCGTGGGCGCCGGGACCGAAGGCGAAGCCGAGGGCGACGAAGCCCACCAGGAAGAGCCCGGCCAGCAGTGCGCGCCGCGCGGCCACCGTGCGCGGCAGGCGCACGGCGGCAGGCAGGGCGAACACAGCAGACAAGGAGGGGACCTTCCCATACGGACGGGGACATCCGGGCACGCGGCCTCGATGTCACGCGCGTCGCGGGCGATCGAGCGATGCCCTGATCCTTGCACGAGGAGCCAGGTGCCACGCAAGTCCTCCCGGTGCATCGGTCACCGTTGCTCCGCCATGTCCGGTATGGGCAGCGGACGTTTCTCCAGCGCGGCCGCCATCACGTCCGGAAACAGGTCCGGCGTACAGGCGAATGCCGGTGCGCCCAGGGCCGCGAGAGCCGCGGCATGGTCCCGGTCGTAGGCGGGGGCGCCCTCGTCGGAGAGCGCGAGCAGGGTCACGAACTGCACACCGGACGCCTTCATCGCGGCGACCCGTCCCAGCATCTCGTTGCGGATACCGCCCTCGTACAGGTCGCTGACGAGGACGACGACGGTGTCGGCGGGTCGGGTGATCCGGGACTGGCAGTAGGCGAGCGCGCGGTTGATGTCCGTACCGCCGCCGAGCTGGGTGCCGAAGAGCACGTCGACCGGGTCGTCCAGCTGGTCCGTCAGATCCACCACCGCGGTGTCGAAGACGACCAGCCGGGTGTCCAGGGCCTGCAGGGAGGCCAGCACCGCGCCGAACACCGAGGCGTAGACGACCGAGGCGGCCATCGAACCGGACTGGTCGATGCAGAGCACCACGTCCTTCTTCACCGACCGGGCGGCCCGGCCGTAGCCGACCAGCCGCTCGGGGACGACGGTGCGGTGCTCGGGGAGGTAGTTCTTGAGGTTGGCCCGGATCGTGCGGTCCCAGTCGATGTCGCCGTGGCGGGGCCGGCTGAACCGCGCGGAGCGGTCCAGCGCGCCGGTGAGGGTGGCGCGGGTGCGGGTCGCGAGCTTCTGCTCCAGCTGCTCGACGACCTTGCGGACGACGGCCCGTGCGGTCTGCTTCGTGGTCTCGGGCATGACCTTGTTGAGCGAGAGCAGGGTGCCCACCAGATGCACGTCCGCCTCGACGGCCTGCAGCATCTCCGGCTCCAGCAGCAGCGCGGCCAGCCCCAGCCGGTCGATGGCGTCACGCTGCATCACCTGCACCACCGAGGACGGGAAGTACGTCCGGATGTCGCCGAGCCAGCGCGCGACGCCGGGCGCCGAGGCTCCCAGTCCTGCCGTGCGCCGCCCGCCGTCCGGGCCCTTGCCGTCCTCGCCCTGCTGCCGGCCGTAGAGCGAGGCCAGCGCCCCGTCCATGGCGGCATCGCGCCCGCGCGGCTGGTATCCCGTGCCGTCCGCGCCGCCGTCGCCCAGGACCAGCCGCCAGCGGCGCAGTCGCTCGGCGGTGGGCTCCCGGCCCGTTGTGACCTCGCTCAACTCGCCACCCCCGTGAGGTTTTCGAGCGATCGGGCCCGCTCGTCGTCGAAGCCGCGGTGTTCGATCCCCAGCAGCAGGCGCAGCGTGGGGAGTGCGGCCGCGGCGCGGTCGCGGTCCAGGCCGGGACCGAAGCCGGGCGCGGCCATGGTGTCGCCCGCGGCCGTCGCGGGACCACGGCGGATCAGTTCGCCGAGTGTGCGCCGCACACCGGAGTCGTACTCGGCGAAGGTGCGGCGCAGCAGCGGCAGTACGTCGGGGAAGGCGGCGTCCGGTACGCCCGTCAGCCAGCCGTCGACCAGTGCGAGCAGCCGCTCGTCATGGACCAGCAGCATGCCGCCGTCCCCGCCTCCGGCGAACCCCTCGATCCAGCCGGCGGCGTCGGCGGGGGCGGTGCCCGGTGACAGGGCGAGCCCCATCAGCCGCTCGGCTCCGCCGTCGCCCAACTCACCGTCGTCCAGCAGGAGCCGGGTGGCCCGGCCGCGGATCACCCCGGCTACGGCGTCCCGTTCGCTCACCGCGCGCAGCACCTGGGCCCAGCGTGCCCGCAGGCCATCGGGCCGCGTCGGGGGCGGGGCGAGGAGGGCTACGGCGCGGTGCGTGGCGTCGAGATGGCCGCGCATCTCGGCGGCGCCGTCGGCGTCCAGGCCGCGGCAGGCCGGCGGCAGTCCGACGAAGATCCGCTCGGCCAGGCCCGTCGCCACTTCGCGGAGCGCCGTGGCGTCCGTTCCGCGGACATCGCCGTAGCGCACGGACCGTACGAGCGCGGGCAGCGCCTGCGCGAGACGGCCGACGTCCGCGTCGAGCGCCGCCCGGTCCGCCAGTGCGCGCATCACCACCGGCAGGGCGTCGGGGAGCTGGGCGAGCAGGCAGCGTTCGGCGAGCGCGGTCACCTCGGCGAGGGTGGCCGCCCCGGACGCCTCGGCGGCGGCCTTGGCGGTGGCCGCTGCGGGCAGGGTCGTGCCCCACATGCCGGCCTCCGCGACCCGCACGGCCAGCTCCGGTGCCCAGCGCAGCCGCCAGGTCTCGCGGAAGGTGCCGGTGCTGCCGCGGGAGCGGACGGGTTCCCCCCAGGGGACGCCCAGCAGCCGCAGCCGGTGCAGCAGGCGGCTGCGTCCGGCGTCGGTCTCCTTGCGCAGGTCCAACTCCAGCTCTCGTTCCTGGGCCTCCGGTTTGAGGCGCAGCGCCCGCTGGCTGCGGGTGATGTCCCGTTGCAGCGGGACCGCGGGGGCGTCCTCGGGGACCTCGCCCAGTGCCTCGCCGACCACCAGCCGGTCGTGGATGAGCAGGGACGGTGCGTCGGTGCCGTCGCCCATGACGGCCCGGACGGCGTCGTCCAGTTCGGTCAGTCCGGCCAGTGGGCGGCCGCGGACCGTGGCCAGTGCCTCGGCCAGCCGGACCGCTTCGATGACATGCGCCGAGGAGACGGCGTAGTCCTCCTCGCGCAGCAGCCCGGCGACCTTGGTCAGCCAGCGTTCGACGGGGCGGTCGGGGGCGCCGAAGAGGTGGCCGTACCAGCCGGGGGAGGCGATGCCGGCGCCGTAGCCGCTGCGGCGGGAGAGCCGGCGGTGCGTCCAGGGCACCCACGTCACCGCCGTCTTCACCTTCGGCAGGCCCTTGAGCAGCCGGCGGTCGGCGGCCATGGTGGTGCGCCGCGCCAGCGCGGGGACGTGCCAGGCCCCGCACACCACGGCGAGGCCGTCGCCGAACTCCCGGCGCGCGGCCCGCAGCCGGAGCCGCATATGGGCCTCGCGCACCAGGTCGGTGGGGGCGGCCGCCGGGCACGGGGGTCCGTCCTCGCGCGGGGGTCCCCCCTTGCTCGCGGGCCCCTCCGTGGCGGAGCCGGGAGGGCGGGAGGGGCCGCCGTCGCCGTACGTCTCGCGCAGCGCCCCCATCGCCTCGGCCACCGCCGCGAACGGGGCGAGCGCGTCCGCGCCGGGCCCCGCGCCGTCCCCGCGGTGCTCGACCACGTCCTCCCACCAGCGCTCGGGGTCGTCGTAGCCGGCGGCCTCGGCCAGCACCCGGATCGGATCGACGCGTACGTCGGCGGTGCCGTCCGCCTCCTCGGCATCGGCCCGCGCGCCGCCCTCCGGCTCGTCGGCGGCCAGGGAGTGCGCCGCCGGCAGGTCGATGAAGCGGACGGCGACGCCGTGCTCCAGCGCCCAGCGCATCGCCACCCACTCGGGGGAGAACTCGGCCAGCGGCCAGAACGCCGCCCGGCCGGGGTCGTCCAGCGCATGGGCCAGCAGCGCGACCGGCGGCCGCATGTCCTCCCGCGCGGCCAGCGGCACCAGTGCGTCCGCCTCCGGCGGGCCCTCGATCAGGACGGCGGCGGGCCTGCACTGCTCCAGGGCGGCCAGCACGGCCCGCGCGGATCCGGGGCCGTGGTGCCGCACCCCGAGCAGCACCGGCCCGCCTCCGCCGCCCCTCCGTCCCCCGTGCTCGCTCATGCGCTCACCTCGCGGCAGGCGCGGTAGAAGTCCTTCCAGCCGTCGCGCTCGCGCACGACGGTCTCCACGTACTCCTGCCAGACGACGCGGTCGGCTGCCGGGTCGCGGACGACGGCGCCCAGGATGCCCGCGGCCACGTCCCCGGAGCGCAGCACGCCGTCCCCGAAGTGCGTGGCCAGGGCGAGGCCGTTGGTCACCACCGAGATGGCCTCGGCCGTGGAGAGCGTGCCGGACGGCGACTTGAGTTTGGTGCGGCCGTCGGTGGTGAGGCCGTCGCGCAGTTCGCGGAAGACCGTGACGACCCGGCGGATCTCGTCCATGCCTTCGGGCGCGGCGGGCAGCTCCAGCGAGCGCCCGATCTGGCCGACCCGGCGCGAGACGATGTCGATCTCCTCGTCCGGGGTGGCGGGCAGCGGCAGTACGACGGTGTTGAAGCGGCGGCGCAGTGCGCTGGAGAGTTCGTTGACGCCGCGGTCGCGGTCGTTGGCCGTGGCGATCAGGTTGAACCCGCGGACGGCCTGCACTTCCTGGCCCAGCTCCGGGATGGGCAGGGTCTTCTCCGACAGGACCGTGATGAGGGTGTCCTGGACGTCGGCGGGGATGCGGGTCAGCTCCTCGACCCGGGCGGTCATGCCCTGGGCCATCGCGCGCATCACCGGGCTGGGCACCAGCGCCTGGCGGCTGGGGCCCTCGGCGAGCAGCCGGGCGTAGTTCCAGCCGTAGCGGATGGCCTCTTCGGGGGTGCCGGCGGTGCCCTGCACCAGCAGCGTGGAGTCGCCGCTGATGGCCGCCGCCAGGTGCTCGGAGACCCAGGTCTTGGCGGTGCCGGGGACGCCGAGCAGCAGCAGCGCGCGGTCGGTCGCCAGGGTCGTCACGGCGACCTCGACGATCCGGCGCGGGCCCACGTACTTGGGTGTGACGACCGTGCCGTCCGCGAGCGTGCCGCCGAGCAGGTATGTCGCCACCGCCCAGGGAGAGAGCCGCCAGCGCGCCGGACGCGGCCGGTCGTCGGCGGCCGCGAGGGCGGTCAGCTCCTCGGCGAAGGTGTCCTCCGCGTGCGGGCGGAGGGCTTCACCGGCGCCGGCGGCCGGTGCGGAAGCGGTCGGGTCGTCAGGTGTGTCGATGGTGTTCTCGGACATGGCTCCCCCTCGTCGCAAGGACTGCGGCCGACCCTGCGGAACCCCGTCGGCCGCCTGCGGAATCCCAGCCTGCACCACGCCACTGACAACGCCCCGGAAACGGCCTCTGACCTGCACGTTCGCTGCCGCTCCAGCGCGCGCGGCGGCGATTGTCAGTGGTGCGTCGTAGCGTCGAGGACATGAATCCGCAGGGGGAACGCTGGACGACGGATCAGGTGCTCTCGCTGGCGCCTGACGAGGCATCGGGCAGGGCCGGCGGCAGGCTCGCGGCGGCCGGGCCGTGGTCGGAGACGGGCGCGGACGGGAGTGCGGTGTGGGGGCTGTGCGAGGGCAGCGGAAAGCAGCCTTATCAGGCGGTCGTGGACATCAAGGGCCCGGCCTTCAGGTGCAGTTGCCCGAGCCGGAAGTTCCCGTGCAAGCACGCGCTGGGGCTGCTGCTGCTCTGGGCGGGCGAGGAGGGGGCGGTGGCGGCCGGGGAGCCGCCGCAGTGGGCACGGGAGTGGCTGGCCGGCCGCCGCGAGCGCGCCGCGCGGCCGGAGGGTGCGCCGTCGGGCGGCGGCGCGGCGTCGCGCGCGCCCTCCGGCGCGGAGGCCGCCAGGCGGCGGGCGGAGCGCCGGATGCAGCGGATCGCCTCGGGCGCCACGGAGTTGGAGCAGCGGCTGGAGGACCTCGTGCAGTCCGGTCTGGCCTCCGCCGACGGGGGCGCCTCCCGCGCGGGGGGCGGGTCCTGGGAGGAGACCGCCGCGCGCATGGTCGACGCCCAGGCGCCCGGACTCGCCTCGCGGGTGCGCGAGTTGGGCTCGTTGACCGGGTCCGGGCCCGGCTGGCCGGCCCGGCTGCTGGAGGAGTGCGCGCTGGTGCACCTCCTCGACCAGGGCTTCCTCGGCATCGAGCGGTTGCCCGCCCCGCTCGCGGCGACGGTCCGTTCGCGCGTTGGGCTGACCACGGAGGCGGCCGAGGTGCTGACCGGCCCGGAGGCGGCGACGGTGCGGGACCGCTGGCTGGTGCTCGCCCAGCAGGACGGCGAGGACGGCGCGTTGACCACCCGCCGCATCTATCTGCGGGGCGAGCGGACAGGCCGGATGGCGCTGCATCTGTCGTTCGGCGGTGCGGGCCGCCCCCTGGAGGTGGCCTTGCCGCCGGGTCTGGTCCTCGACGCGGACCTGGCCTACTACCCGGGCGCCCGCCCGCTGCGCGTCGCCCTGGGCGAGCGGCACGCTCCGGCGGCGCCGGGGCCGGTGCCGCCGGGCTGCGGCATCGACGCCGCGCTGGCCGCGTACGGCGATGCGCTGCGCGACGACCCGTGGCTGGATTCCTGGCCGGTGGTGCTGGCCGATGTCACACCGGTTCCGGGCCGCGACGGCGAGGGCTGGCAACTGGCCGACGCGGACGGGGAGTCGGCGCTCCCGCTGGACCCGCGGTTCCTGGGCCGTACGGGCCTGTGGCAGCTGGCCGCCATATCGGGCGGCGCGCCGGTCACGGTCTTCGGCGAATGCGGCCACCGCGGCTTCCTGCCGCTGACGGCCTGGGACCCGACCCCGGTGGCCCTGTGACGACGGCCCGCGGCCGCGCCGGCCGCGCCCGTTGCGGCATCCGTCCGTCCGTACCCCCCGTCCACCACCGATGCCTGGAGGAAGGGCATGACGACCACCACCAGCCCTGACCCCGCCGAGGCGATCGCCACCAGCCCTGACCCCGCCGAGGCGACCGCCGCCGACCCGCCCGCCGGGTCCGCCCGGCCCTCCGCTCCCGCGCCCACCGCGACCGCCCCGGCTCCCTGGCCCGATCTGGTCAGTGCGGCGCTGCTCGGGACCGAGCGGCGCCGGCCGCCGGTGGCGGTGCGGGCCGGGCAGGCCGCCGCGGCCGCGCTGCTGGACGCGGCCGCGGTGAGCACGGTGCGCCGGCGCGCCGCGCTGCGCCCCGCACCGGCCGGTGAGCGGCCCGCCCCGGCCCCGGCCGACCCGCGGCCCCCGCTGCCGCCCGCCGCGCGCCGCAGGCTGTCGCTGCTGCTCGCGGACCGCGGCGGCGCAGGCGGCGGCAGCCGCCGCGGCACGGCACCCGATCTCACCGAACTGCTGCCCCAGTGGCTGGCTGCCGCCGAAGCCCACGGCTACCGCGCGCCGGACGCGCTGCTGCCCGCGCTGCTCGACGCCGCCCGGGCCCGTACGGACCTGCGGCCCGCCGCGCTCGCCCTGGCGGGACCGCGCGCTCTGTGGCTGGCGCGGCTCAACGACTCCTGGCGGTTCGCGCTCCGTGGGATCGGGGGCCCGGCCGCGCCGCCGGGGGACGACGGTGCCGAGGGAGTGCGGCGGCGCTGGGAGGAGGGCCTGTTCGCCGAGCGGGTCGCCCTGCTGACGGCGCTGCGCCGCCGCGACCCGAGGGAGGGCCTGGACCTGCTGCGCACGACATGGGCGACGGAGCGGGCCGAGGAGCGCCTGATGTTCCTCGACTCGCTGCGCGAGGGCCTGTCGGCGTCCGACGAGCCCTTTCTGGAGGAGGCGCTGTCCGACCGCAGCCGCAATGTGCGCGCCACGGCCGCCGAGTTGCTCTCCGCGCTGCCCGGTTCCGCGCTTGCGGCCCGTATGGCGCGCCGCGCCCGTACCTGCGTCGGGCTGGACCGCACGGCCGGCGCGGCGGTGATCGCCGTGGAGGCGCCGCACGAGTGCGATGCGGGGATGCTGCGCGACGGTGTCGCGCCCACGCCGCCCTCGGGCCGGGGCGAACGGGCCTGGTGGCTGGGCCAGTTGGTGGAGGCGGCGCCGCTGGAGGGGTGGCGGGCGCGGTTCGAGGGCCGCGACCCGGCGGCGATCGTCGCGCTCCCGGTGGCCGACGACTGGCGGACAGAGCTGCACGACGCCTGGTGCCGCGCCGCCGTGCGCCAGCGCGACCCCGAGTGGGCGCGGGCGCTGCTGGGCGCGCCGGCCGCGCCGGCCCAGGCGGCCGAGGTCGCCCCGGCCGGCTCGTCGCGGGACCTGACCAAGCTGCTGACCGTGCTGCCCAAGGAGGAACGGGCCCGGTGGGTGGCGGAGTTCATCGCCGCGCACGGCCTGTCGGACGCCTTCCGGATGCTGGGGGTGTGCGCGGTCCCCTGGGCCGAGCCGCTGGGCCGGGCCGTCGTCGACGCCCTGGACATCGCCCGGGACGCGGGGAGCTACCCCTGGAGCTTCAGCGGGGTGATGGGCCTGGCCGAGCGCTGCCTGGACCCGGCCGCGGCGGACCGGCTCGACATGCTCACCGCGGTCACGGACGAGCCGGAGGGCGCCTCTCCGGGCTCCGGCGGCTACTGGTCCGAGGCGTTCCTGCGGCTGGTCGGCACGCTGCGGCTGCGCGCCACAATGCGTGCCGAGCTGGCTCCGTCGCCGCCCCCGGGCGACGACGGCCGGGGCGCGCCGTGATCGTCCGCACCCCGGCCGCCCGCCGTCCTCCCGCCGTGCCGGGCCGCGCCTCAGACCGCCAGCGAGCGCACGTTGGCGTTGACCCACTCCACGATGGAGGCGGTCGTGGCGCCCGGGGTGAAGATCTCCGCGACGCCCTGCGCCTTGAGCGGGGGGATGTCCGCCTCGGGGATGATGCCGCCGCCGAAGACCTTGATGTCCGCCGCGTCGCGCTCCTGGAGGAGCTCGATGACCTTCGCGAAGAGGGTGTTGTGCGCGCCGGAGAGGATGGACAGCCCGATCGCGTCGGCGTCCTCCTGGATGGCGGTGTCGACGATCTGCTCCGGGGTCTGGTGCAGCCCGGTGTAGATCACCTCCATACCGGCGTCGCGCAGCGCCCGCGCGATCACCTTGGCTCCCCGGTCGTGCCCGTCCAGGCCCGGCTTGGCCACCACCACGCGGATCGGCCCCGACCTGCCCGCCGCGCCCTGGCTCCCCGCTTGCGCCCCGTCCTGCCGAGCCACACTCATCACTGCCTCCAAGCCATGCACGGCACTGTGGTGCCGCCGAGCCGACAATCGATCGCGCGACCGCGATCCGGCGGCCACGAGCGTGAACGAACGTTATCTCCAGCATCGCTTACCCGGCTGTTTCGTGACATCCGGGGAGGGGGAAATCACACGTGGGACACGTTCGCTACGCGCCGCGTTCCGCGTGTCGTCACGCCAGGGCCATGTGGTGCGGTGCGCGCGGGCCGGGCGCCCGGGGAGCCGCAGCCGGGCCACCGCGCCACGGGGCGCGCATCAGGGCGGGTACGCCGCATGCCCGCCTTCGCCGCTCACGGCTTCCCGCGAGGGCATACGGGGGACGAAGACGCCTCCCGCATGCCGTTCGGGAGGTCGGCCATGCAGGTCCTGCCCTTGTTTTCCGCACCCCTTCTGATCGCGCGCGCCCTCCGCGCACCCCTGCGGTGCGCGCGTCTGCTCCCTGCGCGCTCCGCACGCCTGCCGGCCCGCAGCACGGTCGTGGAGCTGGCGGTCCTCGCCGGCCATCTCCTCCTCTATCCGACCGGCATCCCCCGGGAGCGCCCGGTGCCCCGGTCCATCGCCGCGGATGCCCCCGTGCTGCTGCCGACCGAGGGCCGGGCCCGTCCGCCGGTCCTGCTGCTGCACGGCTTCATCGACAACCGCTCGGTCTTCGTGCTGCTGCGCCGCTCGCTGCTGCGGCACGGCTGGCGCCATGTCGAGGCGCTCAACTACTCCCCGCTGACCTGCGATCTGCGCCGGGCCGCCGAGCTGTTGGGCCGCCATGTGGAGGAGGTGTGCGCGCGCACCGGCCACCGCCGGGTGGACGTGGTGGGCCACAGCCTCGGCGGCCTGATCGCCCGCTATTACGTGCAGCGGCTCGGCGGCGACGCCCGCGTCCGCATACTCGTCACGCTCGGCACACCGCACTCCGGCACCCGCGTCGCGCCGCTGATGTCAGCGCACCCGCTCGTGCGGCAGATGCGCCCCGATTCCGAGGTGATAGCGGAATTGTCGCTTCCGGCGCCGCATTGCCGGACCCGCTGGGTGGCTTTCTGGAGCGAGGAGGATCAGGTGATGGTGCCGGCCGCGACCGCCAGAATCGATCATCCGGATTTGTCGGCGCGGAATGTCCGCGTCCTTGGTGTCGGGCATCTCGCGCTACCGGTCAACGGCGCCGTCGCCGCCGGAATACGTGAGGCGCTGGACTCCGCGGAGGCGGCCGAGGAGGGGGGTGCGGACGCCGTTTCGGTGGCCTGACGGCTTCCCTCCGACATGACGCGGAGTCGAACACCCGTCGAACGGGGCGCCAAGAAGTCGCATGAGGGCTGCCGAAAGGCGGCCAAATGCCCGGTCTTGCCGAGCCGGGAACCCGTGGAAGATTGTCGCCGTCGCGTACCGCCGGGTACAGTCGCCGCTAATTCTCCTGCTGCCGAGGCGAAAGAGAAGTTGGTGAACGACCGTCACCCATCGGAAGGTCCGCTTCCGACCGGCTCTGCTTCCGACGCCTCGTATGCGCACTATCCCGCCTACGACGCCTACGGGCAGCAGCACTCCGGGACCGGCAGCGCCGGTTACGGCGACGGCGACCCCCTCTTCGGCTCGCTCCCCGACTCCTACGACACCGGGACGTACGACACCGGCTCCTATGCGACCGGCGCCTATGGCACCGTCGCCTACGACGCCGGGATGCACGGCGGCGGTTCCTACGACACCGGCAGCCACGACACCGGCACGTACGGCGCCGGCGCCTACGGCACGGGCGGCTACGACACCGGCGCGTACGACACGGGGTCCTACCCGACGGCCACGGGCGGCGGGTACGCCACCGGCATCTACGACACCGGCGGTTTCACCTCGACGCAGTGGGACACCGGCACCTACGAGACCGGTACGGCCGCCGGCTACGACCCGTATGCGCACACCGCGTACGACACCCTGGCGCCGGGCGCGACCGCCTACGCCGGGGCGCACGACTCCGGCGCCTACGAGGCGGCCGCCTATGAGGCCACCTCCTACGGGCACGGCGGATACGACACCGGCACCCACGCCACCGGCGCATACGACACCGGCAGTTATCCGACCGCGGCACCGACCGGGGCGTACGAGACAACAGGCGCATATGAGACGGCCGGTGGCTACGAGACCATCGGCCGGCAGGCCACCGCGGTCGAGGAGACCGCCGCCTTCGAGGCCGCGGTCTTCGACACCTCGGGCTTCGAGACCGCGAGCTATGAGGCCACGGCGATCTGGCCGGCGGCCGACCCGGAACTGATCGCCGGGATCCCCGCACAGGCCGGTCCCCCGCCGGGCGACACCGACCAGTGGGAGACCGCCACTTGGGAAGCGGGCGCCGGGCACGACGACGGCTCCGACGATGACGGCAGCCCCGACGACGGCGCCGCCTCCGACGAGGCCGCCGCCGTCGCGGACGCCATGACCCAGGCGATGCCGGTGACCCCCGCGGACCCCGCCCCCGCCGGGCGCCGGGTCACCGGGCCGCCGGCCGGAAAGGCCGTCCGCGGCCGGGGCCGGCGGCGTCCGGCCAAGCGGTCGGCGCTGCTGACCGTCGCCGTTCCGTCCGTCGCCGCCATGGGAGTGTGCGGTGTGGCGGCCGCGTCCGTCGCCGGTATCGGCGGGGACGACAAGGACGACGCCACCAACCAGGCCGGGCCGGTGGACCCGGGGGCGGTCAAGCCCTCCGCGGCCAACAAGAAGCTCGACACCCAGCTCGCCGGGCTCAGCGCCGGCGCGGACGACTTCCGCGACCGGGCCAGCCGCACCCAGGAGCGGATCGACCTCAAGGAGCGCCAAGCGCTGGAGCGCAAGCGCAAGGCGGAGGAGGCGGCCCGCAAGGAGGCGATGCGGCCCAAGTTCGTGCTGCCGGTCAGCCAGCACGGGCTGAGCGCGCTCTTCGGCCAGGCCGGTGTGAACTGGATGTCCGTCCACACCGGCATCGACTTCCCGGTCGACTACGGCACCCCGGTCCTGTCCGCCACCGACGGCACCATCCGCACCCAGTGGAACTCCGCCTACGGGAACATGGCGATCGTGACCTCGCCCGACGGCACGGAGACCTGGTACTGCCATCTGAGCAGCACCAAGATCCGCTCCGGGTCGATCAAGGCCGGTGACCAGATCGCCTATTCGGGCAACTCCGGCAACTCGACGGGACCGCATCTGCACTTCGAGGTGCGCCCCGGCGGAGGCTCGGCGATCGACCCGCTGCCGTGGCTGCGCAGCCACGGGCTCGACCCGAACTGACCCCCGGCGTACCGTTCCTGCAACATCCGACGTGCCGTTCCCGCAGCGTCGGGCCGGCGCGCTCCCCCGCCTTGCGCCGGCCCCCCGGGCGCCCGCCTACAGCTTCTCTACGGGCGCGTACCGCAGCAGCAGCCGCTTGGGCTTCTCGCCGCCGAAGTCGATGGTCGCCTCGGCGTTGTCGCCGCTGCCCTTGACGCCGACGACGGTGCCGAGCCCGAAGCTGTCGTGGGTGACGCGATCGCCGACGGCCAGCGAGACCACCTCGCGGTCCTTGGTGCGCCGGGTCGCGAAGCCGCTCGGGCCCTTCGAGCGGGCCGACGAGAGCGTGGCGCCGATGCCCCCGCCGAGGCCGCCGGTGCCGCCGCCCCTGGACGAGAGGCCGCCCATGGTCGCCGAGGGCGTCGCCGGCCCCGTCCGCCGCCACTGCACGTAGTCGTCCGGGATCTCCTCCAGGAACCGGGAGGGCGGGTTGTACGACGGCTGGCCCCAGGCGCTGCGCATCGTCGAGCGGGTGACGTAGAGCCGCTCGCGGGCGCGGGTGATGCCGACATAGGCCAACCGGCGCTCCTCCTCCAGCTCCTTGGTCTGGCCCAGCGCCCGCATGTGCGGGAAGACGCCGTCCTCCATGCCGGTCAGGAAGACGACCGGGAACTCCAGGCCCTTGGCGGTGTGCAGCGTCATGAGGGTGATCACGCCGCTGCCCTCCTCGTCCTCGTCCGGGATCTGGTCGGAGTCGGCGACCAGCGCGACCTGCTCCAGGAAGTCGGCGAGGGTGCCGGGGTTGGCCTCTTCGCGGTCCTGCTCGAATTCCAGGGCCACGGCGGCGAGTTCCTGGAGGTTCTCGATCCGGGTCTCGTCCTGCGGGTCGGTGGATGCCTGGAGCTCGGCGAGGTAGCCCGTGCGCTCCAGGACGGCCTCCAGGATCGTGGCGGGCCCGGCGCCGGACTCGACGATCGTGCGCAGCTCCTCCATCAGGACGTTGAAGCGCTTGACGGCGTTGGCGGAGCGGGCCGCCATACCGTACGCCTCGTCGACCCGGCGCAGCGCCTGCGGGAAGGTGATCTTCTCGCGCGAGGACAGGGCGTCGATCATCGCCTCGGCGCGCTCGCCGATACCGCGCTTGGGGACGTTGAGGATGCGGCGCAGCGGCACGGTGTCCTCGGGGTTGGCGAGCACCCGCAGATACGCCAGGACGTCGCGGACCTCCTTGCGCTCGTAGAAGCGCACGCCGCCGACGACCTTGTAGGGCAGACCGACCCGGATGAAGATCTCTTCGAAGACGCGGGACTGGGCGTTGGTGCGGTAGAAGACGGCGACGTCGCCGGCCTTGGCGTCGCCGGCGTCGGTGAGGCGGTCGATCTCGTCGGAGACGAACTGGGCCTCGTCGTGCTCGGTGTCGGCGACATAGCCGATGATCTTGGGGCCGGCCCCGGCGTCCGTCCAGAGGTTCTTGGGGCGGCGGTTCTCGTTGCGCTCGATGACGGCGTTGGCGGCGGACAGGATCGTCTGGCTGGAGCGGTAGTTCTGCTCCAGCAGGATCGTCGTGGCGTCCGGGTAGTCCTCCTCGAACTGGAGGATGTTGCGGATCGTGGCGCCGCGGAAGGCGTAGATCGACTGGTCGGCGTCGCCGACGACGCACAGCTCGGCGGCGGGGATGTCGGCCGTTCCCCGGCCGACCAGCTCGCGCACCAGGGTGTACTGGGCGTGGTTGGTGTCCTGGTACTCGTCGACGAGGACATGGCGGAAGCGGCGGCGGTAGTGCTCGGCGACGTCGGGGAATGCCTGGAGCAGATGGACCGTCGTCATGATGATGTCGTCGAAGTCCAGGGCGTTGGCCTCGCGCAGCCGCGCCTGATACATCGCATACGCCTCGGCCAGCGACTTCTCGAACCCGTCGGCCGCCGTCTGGGCGAAGGTCTCCTCGTCGATGAGCTCGTTCTTGAGGTTGGAGACCTTGGCGCTGAAGGACTTGGGCGGGAAGCGCTTGGGGTCCAGGTCCAGATCGCGGCAGACCAGCGCCATCAGGCGCTTGGAATCGGCCGCGTCGTAGATCGAGAAGGAGGACGTGAAGCCGAGCTTCTTGGACTCGCGGCGCAGGATGCGCACGCAGGCGCTGTGGAAGGTGGAGACCCACATGGCGTTGGCGCGCGGGCCGACCAGCTGCTCGACGCGCTCCTTCATCTCGCCCGCGGCCTTGTTGGTGAACGTGATCGCGAGGACCTGGCCCGGGTGGACATGGCGCTCGGCGAGCAGATGCGCGATGCGGTGCGTGAGCACCCTGGTCTTGCCGGATCCGGCGCCGGCGACGATCAGCAGCGGGCCTCCGGCGTGCACGACCGCGGCCTTCTGCTCGTCGTTGAGCCCCTCCAGCAGCGCGGCCGGGTCGACGGGCGGGCGGGCGGCGCCGTCGCGGTAGTACGCCTCGGTGTGCACGGGCGCGTCGAACCTCCCGCCGAAGAGGTCGGCGGGGACCTCCTCCGGGACCGGCTCGTGCTCGTCCTCGGGAGGCGGCGGGTGCTCCTCCTCGCCCTTGGGGCCGAGGTCCGCCAGAAAGCTGTCGTCAAAGAGGCTGCTCATCGCCCACCGAGTCTAGGCCGCCGCACTGACAGCGCGCCGGGGAGTACGCGATTGTCCGTGCCGGGGCAGGTCAGGCGACCGGAGGCGGAACCGCCGGGGGCCGGCCGCTACCCGAACCCGACATCTGACGCAACACCCGCCGCCGCGCGTTCAGGTCACGAAAAGGTTTCGGGCATATCGAACATCAGCCTTCACAGGAGCCACACGAATTGGCTAACGTCCTCGCTCGGGCAGCCCGCCTCCCCGCGGTCGACAGCTTCCGCACGGGCCGCCCACGCCGAGTCCGGCCTGCCCTCAGGCACCCGGAGCCGGGGACCCACCAGCACCACCGGGGTGAATCGGTCCAGCGGCCGTCATCAGCGGCCGCACGGACCGTAGGGCAAGCCTTCCGTCAGCGACACCGCCCGAACCCGACAGCTAACCCGGTAGGCGGTCCACGGAAGGAGTTGCCGGCCTTGGCGTCCCATCGCAAGCCGCGCACCAGCGTTCTCCTCTCGCCCGGGAGCCGGCGTACGGCGGCCGGGCTCACCACCGCCGCGCTCGCCTCGGTCACCCTGCTCTCGCAGACCGCCGACGCCGCCCCCAGGGCGCCCAGACCCTCCATCGAAGAGGTCAAGAAGAAGGTCGACGACCTCTACCACCAGGCCGAGGTGGCCACCCAGAAGTACAACGCCGCCAAGGAGCGCGCCGAGCACCAGAGCGCCACCGTCGACGATCTGCTCGACGCCGCCGCCAAGCGCGCGCAGCGGATGAACGAGTCCCGGCGCGAACTGGGCACCTTCGCCTCGGCGCAGTACCGCACCGGCGGCATGAACCCGACGGCGCAGCTGATGCTCGCCAAGGACCCGCAGCAGTTCGTCGACCGCAGCCACCTGATGGAGCGGCTGACCAGCCGGCAGAAGCAGGCGGTCACCGACTACCAGGAGCAGGCGGCGGCCGCGGCGCGGCAGCGGGCCAAGGCCACCAGCAGCCTGGAGCAGCTGCAGCAGTCGCAGGCCTCGCTGAAGGAGTCCAAGCAGTCCGTCCAGGGGAAGCTGGCCGAGGCCCGGCAGCTGCTGTCGCGGCTCACCGCCCAGGAGAAGGCGCGACTGGCGGAGCTGGAGCGCCAGAAGGAGGAGGCGGCCCGGCGCAAGGCCGCCGAGGAGGCGCGCCGGCAGCAGGAGGCCGAGCGCCAGCGTCAGCAGGACGGCTCGACGGGCGGCTCCACGGGCGGCTCCACGGGCGGTCAGACCGGTGGCGGCACCAGCGACGGCGGCTCCACCGGGGGCTCGTACTCCACCAAGGCGGAGAAGGCGCTGGCGTTCGCCCGCGCCCAGATGGGCAAGCCGTACGTCTGGGGCGCCACCGGGCCCAGCTCCTATGACTGCTCGGGGCTGACGCAGGCGGCGTGGAAGGCGGCCGGGGTCGATCTGCCGCGGACGACCTGGGACCAGGTCAAGGTCGGCCAGCGGGTGGCGACCAAGGATCTGCAACCCGGTGACCTGGTGTTCTTCTTCGACGACATCAGCCACGTCGGCATGTACATAGGCGGCGGCAAGATGATCCACGCCCCCAAGCCGGGCGCCTACGTCCGCGAGGAGTCGATCTACTACATGCCGATCTACGGGAGCGTCCGCCCGGCCTGAGGCCGCGGCCCCGCCTCCCCGGAGGACCGCTCCTTTCCCCAGGCGCCCCAGGGCGCCCGACCAGGCCACCCCCCACGGTCACCCCCCACACGCCACCGCGCGGCCATCGGCTCCGGAATTCCGGAGCACGGTGACCGCGCGGTGTGCCGTAGTGGGGGGGTGCCGCCGTCAGGTCCAGAGCACCGCGATGAAGATGTTGGCGATCGTGAGCCCGCCCACCACGCCGAACAGCGGCGCGGGGACCTTCTCCTCGTCCCGCTTGACGTAGACCAGCGCCAGGATCACCACCAGGACGGCCATCTTGACGCCGATCTTGATGTTGTTGACCGGGTGGTCCTGGGCCTGGTTGAGGCCGACCAGCACGATGCCGGTGACCAGCATCGTCAGCGCGCCGTGCAGCATGGCCGGCACGAAGCGGGCGGTGCCCGCGCCCATCGCCTTCATCTGGGTCAGGAAGCCGCCCAGCAGGGAGGCGATGCCGATGATGTGCAGGCCGACGAAGACATTGATTACTACGTCCATAGTGCTGGATCGTAGCCGCCATATAGCACGCCCTTTCCGGCAGGGCGTCCGCAATCGCCGCTTCGGTCACGGCAGACCGGTCCCGGTGTGCAGGCGGCGGCGGTGCGGTCAACCGCGCACCGGCCGCGGTCGAAAGCGAACAATGCCAGCCAACCGGACTCACCCCCGTGACGCCCAGGCTTAGCGTCCTCCTCCAGGCGGCCGACATCCCGCCATCGCCGGCCTCCGCGCCAGTGTTCCGTCGGCCGCCCCGCCGAGAGGTGCGGCGACGGCCGGCTCCCCCGTTGCCGACCGCCGCCGCGCCCTCGGCCCGAAGGGAAGGAAGTGACGGCCACCGTGGCCTCGCACCGCAAGCCCAGGCAGCATCCGCTCGCCGCGCTCACGGGTGGTTCGCGCAGTGCGCGCACCGTCCGTACGGCCGCCACCCTCGCCCTCGCGGGCGCCGCCACCGCCACCGCCTTCGACGGCACCGGCCAGGCGGCCCCCTCCCCCACCCCCGACCAGGTCAAGGACCGGGTCGACGCGCTGTACCAGGAGGCAGAGGTGGCCACACAGAGCTACAACGGCGCCAAGGAAGCCGCCGACACCGCACGCGAGGAGCTGAGCAGACTGCAGGACGAGGCCGCCCGCCGGACCCGGAAGCTGAACACCGCCCGCGCGGAACTGGGCGCCGTGGCCGCGTCCCAGTACCGCGCGGGCGGCATCGACCCGACCGTTTCGCTGCTGCTGTCCGAGGACCCGCAGCGCTATCTGGACGGCGCCGCGGTGCTGGAGCGCACGGGCAGCCACCAGGCGGCCGCGGTGGCCGGTTACGCGCGCCGGCTGGGCAGCGTGCGGCAGGTCCGGCAGCGGGCTGAGGACACCGCGCAGCGGCTGGTGTCCACCGAGGCCGGGCTGAAGAAGCACCGGATCACCATCGTCCGCAAGCTGGACGCCGCCGAGCAGCTGCTGGACCGGCTGACCGCGGAGCAGCGGCGCCGGATGGCGGGCGCGGACGGTTCCCGGGGCGGCGCCCGCGCGGACCGGGGAACGGGCCGCGGTGACGGCCTGCTCGGCGGGATCCCGGCCGGCTCGGCGGCCGCCGCGGCCCAGGCGGCCGCGCTGGCCCCCGACTCCCGGGCGACGCGCGCCGTTTCCTTCGCCTACGCAGCCCTCGGCAAACCGTACGTCTGGGGCGCCACGGGCCCCTCGGCCTACGACTGCTCGGGCCTGACCCAGGCCGCCTGGGAGTCCGGCGGCGTCTCGCTGCCCCGCACCACCTACACCCAGATCAACTCCGGCCCCCGCGTCGACCGCTCCCAACTCGCCCCCGGCGACCTGGTGTTCTTCTACACCGGCATCAGCCATGTGGGCCTGTACATCGGCGACGGCAAGATGATCCACGCGCCCCATCCGGGCGCCCCGGTACGCATCGCGCCGATCGACCAGATGCCGTTCGCGGGGGCCACCCGGCCGGCGTAGGGCCGCCGGGCCGGCGCGGGGACTTTGGGCCCGCGCCGGGACTCCGGTGGAGAGGTCAGGGCTTGAGCTGTGTGCCCAGCCACCGGAAGACCTCCGGCACCTGCTGGCGCCAGACCGCCGTGGTGTGGCCGCCCGCGTTCGCCGGGATCTGCTGCACGGTCACCGTGGTCGGCAGCTTCGCCAGCTGGCGCAGGCCGATGCCCGCCTGGTAGCCGTCGCCCGCGGCGCCCGAGACGTACAGCGCCGTACGGGGCGGTCGGCCGGCGGCGTTGGCGGACTTCAGGATGTGGATCGGGTTCGACGCGATCCGCAGCTGGGGGTCCTTGCCGGCCAGGGAGTCCGGTTCGAGGGCCGGGTCGTTGTAGCCGGACATGGCGACCGCGGCGCGGTAGCGGTCCGGGTGGGACAGGGCGAGCTTGGTGGCGCAGTGGGCGCCGGCCGAGTAGCCGGCCAGGGCCCAGGAGTCGGGCCGGTCGCCCACCCGGAAGTTGTCGATCATCATCTTGCGGACGTCGACGGTCAGCCAGCTGTCGGCGTTGACCTTGCCGGGGATGTTGACGCAGCCGGTGTCGGCGCCGGTCAGGAGGTTGGTACGGGGCGCGACCAGGATGAACGGCTTGATCTGGCCGCGCTGCATCAGCGGCCGGAGCTGCTCGCCTACGTGCAGGGACCCGAACCACGCCTTCGAGGAGCCGGGGTAGCCGGGCAGCAGCTCGACCACCGGGAACCTGGTGTTCTTGTAGGCGGGGTCGTGGTACTGCGGCGGCAGCCACACGTACACCTCGCCCCGCACGCCCGAGATGCGGCCCTCAAGGTCCGTCATCTGCACGCCCGCCCCCATCCGCGGGTCGTCGCCGGGGCGGAACCGCTGGAGCTGCTTGGGCTCGTTCTTGATCTGCTTGCCGCCCATGCCGTCGGGACCGAGGTCCTTGGCGACCGCGACATGGCTGTCGGTGCCGAGCAGATCGCCCCAGGTGTCGTAGAGGTTGTTGGCGTTGTTGACCAGGACGAAGACCAGGGTGACGGCCGTGATCTGGGCGAACAGCAGCATCAGCAGCCGGGCCAGACCGCGTACCAGGGCCGGCCCGGCTATTCGGCCCCATAGGGCGAGCGGCACCACGACGGCGACGAGCAGCAGCGCGATCGAGGTGAGGAGGAAGGGCGTGCCCGTCAGGCTCATCGGGATCTCGCTTCCAGGACGACTATGCGAAGGACGTGGGGATGGTTCGGGCCCCGCCTTCGGCAGTGAGCCTCTCCGCGCCCTTAGATGGCGATCCACGTGGTCCTGGTTGCCCGGCTCAGGTCCTTCTTTGTCCCTTCCCGCACCCTTCCGCCCGCTGCCCGCACGCCCTCGGCCCCGGCCGTGCGGCCGGCGGCGGTATGGCACCCGCCGCCGGCCGAACCGCAGGTCAGGGCGTCAGACCAGGCGCCGGGCCGCCGCCCAGCGGGTCAGCTCATGGCGGTTGGACAGCTGGAGCTTGCGCAGCACCGCCGAGACATGCGACTCGACGGTCTTCACCGAGATGAACAGCTGCTTGCCGACCTCCTTGTACGCATAGCCGCGGGCGATCAGCCGCAGGACCTCGCGCTCGCGCTGGGTGAGGCGGTCGAGGTCCTCGTCGATCGGCGGGGCGTCGGTCGAGGCGAAGGCGTCCAGGACGAAGCCGGCCAGCCGCGGGGAGAAGACCGCGTCGCCGTCGGCCACCCGGAAGATCGCGTTGACCAGGTCCGTGCCCGTGATCGTCTTGGTGACATAGCCGCGGGCACCGCCGCGGATGACGCCGATGACGTCCTCGGCCGCGTCGGAGACGGAGAGCGCGAGGAAGCGGACCGGGCGCTCGGCGTCGGCCGACATCGCGGCGCAGCGGCGCAGCACCTCGACACCGCCGCCACCGGGGAGGTGGACGTCCAGGAGGACGACCTCGGGGCGGGTGGCGGTGATGACCGTGATCGCCTGGTCGACGTCGGCGGCCTCGCCGACCACCTCGACGCCGGTGCGCCCGGTCTCGCCGATCTCGGCCTGGACGCCCGTACGGAACATCCGGTGGTCGTCGACGAGCACGACCCGTACGGTCCGGCCCTCGGCCGCCTCGTCGCCGCTCCCGCCCTGCTGTGCGCCCTCGCTGCTCATGTCTTCCGCCCGTCCGTTGGTGTCTGCCCCGTCATCATCCCGCGCCCCGTCCGGCGCCGAAGCCACCGGCTGCGGCTCGCCCGGCCCCGGCCGCGGTTCGCTCGGCCCCGGGCGCGGTTCGCTCGGGCCCGTCATCCGTCACGCTCCGCCGCGGTCCGCTCCATCTCCAGCTCGACGACCGTGCCGCCCTCGGGGGCGGCGCGCAGCCGGGCCGTGCCGCCGTTGCGCTCCATCCGTCCGATGATGGACTCCCGCACGCCCATGCGGTCGGCGGGGACCGCGTCCAGATCGAAGCCGGGCCCGCGGTCGCGCACCGAGACGAAGACCGAACGGCCCTCGACCTCGGCGAACACCTGCACCGCGCCGCCCTCGCCCCCGTACTTGGCGGCGTTGACCATCGCCTCGCGCGCGGCCTGCATCTGGGCGTCCAGCGCGTCGTCCAGCGGGCAGTCGCCGACGACCACGACCTCGATGGGGACGCCGTGGTGGTCCTCCACCTCGGCGGCGGCCTTGCGGACCGCCTCCGCCAGGGTGGCCGGCTCCTCGTCCTCCTCCTTGCCGCGGCCCTCGGGCTTGTAGAGCCAGGCGCGCAGTTCGCGCTCCTGGGCGCGGGCCAGACGCGCCACCTCCCTGGGGTCGTCGGCGTTGCGCTGGATCAGGGTGAGGGTGTGCAGGACGGAGTCATGGACATGGGCGGCCACCTCGGCGCGCTCCTGGGCGCGGATACGCATCAGCCGCTCCTCGGAGAGCTCCTGCATCATCCGTACGAGATAGGGGCCCGCCAGCAGCGCGATGCCGACGACGACGGCGAGCGCGGCCTGGAGCACGGAGCCCAGATGCCGCACCGAGCCCTGCAGCACGACGATGCCCGTCACCCCGACGCCGACCAGCAGCACTCCGGCCGCGCCGCGCAGCACCGGCAGCAGGGCCTTGCGGCGGCCGAGCTCCAGCCACTGGGCGCGGCGGGCGTTGTCCGCCTGGCGCCACACCAGGGCGACACCGGCGCCGATCAGCAGCACCGGCCACAGATAGCCGTTGGCCTGACCGAGCTGGAACCTGGAGGCGATGACGGTGGCGCCGATCAGCAGCGCGATCAGGGCGAAGACCTGGCCCTTGTCGGGCTTGTGCCGCAGCAGCCGGCGCTTGTCGTCGCCCGGGGCGTGCGGGCGGTGCTCCACACCGCCGACTCCCAGCGGGACGAAGAACCAGAACGCGGCGTAGAGCAGGGCGCCCATGCCCTCGGCCATGAACAGCGCCACGAACACGACCCGCACCCAGGAGACCGGCAGCCCGAGATGCCCCGCCAGACCGCGCGCGACACCGCCGAGCAGCCGCCCGTCGGCGCTGCGGTAGAGCTTGCGCACGGGTGGGTCGCCGGGGTCCGGAGCCGGGCCGTAGGCCGTCTCGGCGCGGGGTGGTGCGGTGGTCATGTGCCCGATCGTCACACGCCGCGGGGGCCCGCGGCATCAGGGGCGACCCTGAACCCTCCCCTGACGTTTCACGGGGCGGGTCGGGGGCGGGACGGGTCCGAAGCGGGTCAGCTCTGCGGGTCGCTCCTGCGGAAGCCGTCCTTCACGGCCGAGAAGATCCTCTCGTACTTCGCCCAGTCGGCATCCGGCGCGGACACGTAGATCGCGTACTCCTTGCCGCCCTCGCGGCCGAAGCCGAGGTCGATGCCGCGGAAGGTGCGGGCCCGGCCCCCGAAGGTGAACTCCCAGATCGCGGCGGGGTCGCCCTGGAAGATGGTGTCCTGCATCCGCAGCCGGGAGTACACGGGGTACTTCTGCTTGAAGGCGGCCTCGACGTCCTTGAAGTGCTGCACCTGATCCGCGGAGGAGAAGTCCAGGACGCTGAGGGTGAGCTGGGCGCGCTCGGCCTCGGAGGCGTAGACGATCTGCCGGCCGCCGTCGTTGACCTTCCGCTTCCAGTCGCCGGGCACCGGGAAGCTGACGCCGAGCGCGGACTCGGTGACGTTGCGGTAGCCGTCGGGCAGGGGCGGCGGCGGTCCGATGCTGTTGTCCGGGACGCTCGGCTGCACCGGCGCGCTCTTGTCGCCCGCTTCCTTGCCGCTCGCTTCCTTGGACGTGCCGGAGTCGTCACCGTGCATCAGGTACCAGGCCGTGCTCGCGCCACCGCCGAGCGCCAGAACGCCGACGACGCCCCAGGCGGCGGCGCGGGCGCCGCGCCGCTTTCGGGGTGCCGCGCCGCCGGACAGCGCCTCGGTACGGCCGTCGTCGGGCCGCCCGCCGATGCCGCCGTCCGGGACGGCCACCCGCCCGGTCACGTCACCGCCTGCATCCGTCTCCCGCCCCGAGGGCGTACGGGCCCCGGCGCCGCCGCCCGCAGGGGCGGCACCGGCGGCGGGCCGCACCGGACGTGTCGGTGCCTCGGTCCGCGGGTCCGTCGCGGTCCGCTCCGCGTCGGCGCGGCCGACCGTCCCCAGGGCCAGCGTCGGCCAGCCCATCAGGGCCGTCTCCGCGTCGCCCTCGGCCGCCCGCAGCGCCTGCTCGACGACCTCGGCCGTCGGACGGTCCGTCGGCTCCTTGGCGAGCAGCGCCTCGATCAGCGGGGTCAGCGAACCGCCGTTGCGCGGCGGGTCGAACGGGTCCATGGCGATCGCGTACGCCGTCTCGACCGCGGTGTTCTTCCGGAACGGGGGCTTTCCCTCGACCGCCTGATAGAGCGTCGCTCCCAGCGCCCACAGGTCCGAGGCGGGACCCGGTGTGCCGCCCTTGACCCGCTCGGGCGCCAAGTAGTCGATGGAGCCGACCAGCTCGCCGGTCTTGGTGAGCGTGGAGGTGCCGGTGGCGACCGCGATGCCGAAGTCGGTGAGCACGACCCGGCCGTCCTGTCCGAGCAGCACGTTGCCGGGCTTGACGTCGCGGTGCAGCACACCGGCGGAGTGTGCCGCACGCAGTGCCGCGATCATGCCGCGGCCGATCCGGGCGGCCTCGCGCGGGGTGACCGAACCCCCGTCCCGGGCCGCCTCCTTGATGGCGTCGCCGAGGGTGGTGGAGGGGACGTACTCCATGACGATGCAGGGCGAGCCGGCGTCGTCCACGACGTCGTGCACCCCCACCACGTTGGGGTGGTTGATGCGGGCCGCGGCCTGCGCCTCCCGGGTGGTGCGTTCATGGCGGGTCGCCAGTTCGTCGGGCTCCAACTGCGGCGAGACATGCAGACGCTTGACCGCGACCTGGCGCCCGAGGACTTCGTCCCGGGCACGCCAGACGGTGCCCATACCGCCTTGGCCTATCCGTTCGACCAGGCGATACCGCCCGGCGACCAGTCGCCCCTCGTCCACCGACGCCGCCTCCGCCACCGCACGCCCCTCCGGAAACCCGTACGTATCCAGGGCGCAACGATAGTCTCCGACGTCGGCGAACAGCCCTCCGGCCACCGCGCGTCCGCGCCTGTCTTCCCTCCGGTGCCGGGCGCCTGTGGCATATGCGAACCCGCGAGGGGTTTCGGGACCCCCCTGGGGCATGTCGGGGGCGCCGGCGGCGGATCTCAGGGATCCGCCAGGGTTTCCACGGATGCCGCAGCCGCGGCGGTCTTGTCACCATGGCTTCATGAACGAAGCAGCCCCCGCCGCGGAGCCGGCGCCCTCCGGCCCCGCCGACCCCACACCGCCTGCCGCCCCGCTGCGCCGCAGCCGGCGGCACAAGGTCATCGGCGGCGTGTGCGGCGGACTGGGGCGGCAGTGGGACCTCGATCCGGTGATCTTCCGGATCGTGCTCGCCGTGCTCGCCGTCGGCGGCCTCGGCCTGATCGCCTACGGCTTCGCCTGGCTGCTCGTCCCCCTCGACGGCGAGGACGAGAACGAGGGCCGCCGGCTGCTCTCCGGCCGGGTCGAGGGCTCGGCGCTGACGGCCCTGCTCTTCGCACTGGTCGGCTGCGGACTGTTTCTGACGACCCTCGCCAAGGGCAGCATGATGTCCTTCGCCATCATGCTGACGCTGGCGGTGGCCGGCTCCGCCTACTGGTCGCGGCGGCGCCGCCAGGCGCAGGCCCGGGGCCCGGAGTCGATGGACGCCGCCACGGCCCAGGCGGTCGCCGACGCCCCGCCGGAGACCACCGCGCCCCCCGCGCCGGCCGGCCCCTCGTGGTGGCGCGCCCCGCACGTCAAGGACACGGCCGGTCAGGGCTATCTGTGGGGCCCCGAGCACACCCCGCTCCCCCTCGACATCGGCTATCGCGGCGAGCACGGCGCCGCCGCGCCCACCGCCCCGCCCCCGCAGGGCGCCTGGCCGGGTGCGGGCCGCCCGCCCGGCCCGGCCGTGCCGCCGCACGGGGCCCACCCCGTCGGCCCCCCGCGCCGCCGCAACGGCCGCCCGATCGGCGGCTGGACGTTCCTCCTCGCGCTGTGCGCCGGCGCCTTCACCGCGCTGTCCGTCTCCCGGAACGAGACCCTCGCACCGTCCCTCCAGGCCGGACTGGCCGCCGCCCTGGTCGTCTTCGGCCTGGGGCTCGTGCTCAGCGCCTGGCTCGGCCGCACGGGCGGCGGCACGGTGTTCCTGATGGCCGTGACGGCCGTGCTGCTGGCGGGCGCGACGGCGCTGCCCGACAACATCACCGCCGACTGGCACCGCCGCACCTGGACCCCCACCTCCGTCGCCGACGTCCGCCCGCACTACGAACTGGGCTCCGGCGAGGGCGAGCTGGACCTGACCGAGCTGCCCCTCAAGGGCGGCCGTACGGTCCGCACCAGCGTGGAAGTGGGCGCCGGCCGCCTCCAGGTGACGCTGCCGCGGGGCGTGGCGACCCGCCTCCATATCTCGCTCGGCCTCGGCGACATCCAGCTGCCCGGCGACTCGCCCCATGACGTGGACATCTCCGCCGGCGGCGAGGAGCGGACCGTCACCCTGCCCGCCGAGGGCCTCAAGAAGGGCGAGAAGCCGCGCGGCACCCTCGAACTCGACCTGGACGTCGGGGCCGGCCAGGTCGCCGTCGAGCACGCCGCCCCGACCCCCGCGAAGCCGACCGGGCCGACCGCCCCCGATGAGCCGACCGCCCCCACCCGCCAGGGAGCCCCCTGATGATGCGCCACCCCTTCGAACCGGGCCGCCTGATCTCCGGCCTCACCGCCCTCACCCTCGGCACGGCCTACGGCCTCGACGCCCTCGGCAGATGGCAGGCGCCCGGCCCCTGGCTCTTCCTCGCCCTCCCCGCGGGCCTGCTGCTCTCGGGTATCGCCGCCGCCCTCTGGGCAACGCTCCGCCGCCGCACCCGCCCCGCCGACGGTGCGGACACACCGTAGGGCGTGCCCGCACCGTCCCGTCGTGCCCCCACAGTCCCGTCGCCCGCCCGCAGGGCGGGGTCCGCCGACTCGCGGCCCTAGCCGAACAGCTGCGCGCCGTGCCGCTTGCGGCGGTTCTCCCATGCCGCGTCCAGGGAGTACCTCGGGGTGCCGGCCAGCAGAAGGGGGAGCCAGGCCATCAGATAGGCGAGGTCGTTGCCGTAGTAGTACGGGGTGGTCGACCAGCTCACGGTGAGCCAGAGCGTCAGGGAGATCAGCGCGCCGCCGAACGCCGCCAGCCGCCCCAGCAGTCCGGCGAGCGCGCCCAGGCCCACCGCCAGTTCACCGGCGGCGATGGCGTAGCCGAAGCCCACGGGGCTCTGCTGCGCCAGCTCGACCAACTGCGGCAGCGCCGCCGTGTCGTGGACCTGCTCCAGCAGCGCGCCGAGCGACCCCTGACCCCCGGCCGCCAGGAACGCCGGGTCCGTGAGCTTGTCGATCCCCGCGTAGAGGAAGGTGACGCCCAGGAAGACCCGCAGCGGCAGCAGCGCATGACGCGCCAGCCGTCCGCGCAGCCCGGCGCCGACCCCTTCGACGCCCGCTCCTGCCAAGTCGGCACCGACCGTGCGATGGGCATGCACCATGATGTCCGCCTCTCCGTTGCCTCCGGGAGCAGACGATTGTGCCCGCGCCCGCGCCTCACGGGGAGATACGTACGGACGACCGCAAGAGGTTCAACCAACCGATGCACTTCGGGCGACGGACGCACACACAATCGCCACGCCCGGCACGCGTACGGCCCACCCCGTACGGCTTCCTACGGCATCCGCCCGGCGGCCGGCGACTCACGGCCGACCGCCCGTGGCCGACCGCCCGCGGCCGCCCCCAGGGGGCGTCGCCCTAGGGCCTGTCCGATGGGTCGGGGTCGGAAAGGCCGCGGCGTCTGGTGCGGTGCATCGCAAGGCGCCGGAGCGTCTCGATAGCGGAGCTA
>NZ_JBVHQM010000021.1:0-143996 GCF_055567415.1 Streptomyces sp. NPDC026575 | reverse complement strand
CGCTCCAGCAACGCAAGCTCGGTGAACAGGATCGACAGATTGACGTTGAAGCGCGTGTCCGTGAAACCCATAAGGCCGGCGCTCCTTCCGGATAGTGGAACTATTTTTCTGCGTAATGGAACATTGCCTGGCGGGTTCCGAGGCTGTCAAGGGGGCCCCGAAGCAATTTCTGGTGGCCGGGGCGAACCGCGCGTAGGTTGAGCGGCGTGCGATTGAGAGTTGAGTTCACGACGGAGCCGTTCGACCTGGACGAGGCGCCGGCGCATGCGGTGGTGGCGCGCGACATCGTCACCGGCGCCGAGCTGGACGCCGTCGATGTCGGCCCGTTCGGCAATACGGCCGAGGGCGACGCCGATCAGGTGCTCGGCGCGGTGTCCGCGCTGCTGCGCGAAACCCTGCGGGCGGGCGCCACCCGGGTCTCCCTGCAGGTCAACGTGATCGGGGAGGCCGCGCGGGGCGAGGGGGACGCGACGTGACCGAGCCCGCCGACCACCCGTTCGTCCAGGCGGTCAAGCCGCTGGTGGACGCCATGGGTGGACAGATGGTCGCGCCGGACCTGGCCACGGGCGACGATGTCGTGCTGACCTGGGAGGGGCAGGACCGGGTCGCCGTACGGCTCCCGCACCTGTCGGATTCGCTCGATCACATCCTGGCCGAGCTGGAGCGCCGGCACGGTATGCCGCTGGCCGAGCTGGACCGCAAGACCAAGCAGTCGGTGGTGCGGATTCTGGAGGCCCGCGGGGCCTTCTCGGTCCGGCACGGCGTCGAGACGGTCGCGGGTGCCCTTGGCGTCAGCCGCTTCACCGTCTACAACTATCTGAACAGGGAGAATGCCGCGAAGGGCGCCGACTGAGGCGATTCGGACGAAGAACCGCCCCGACCGCCGGAGCCGCCGTCCCGCATCACCCGGACGGCGGCTTTTGTGTCACCGACTTTTCAACAAAGTGTTGACGTGATGTTGCCGGAGGTCTTAGCTGTTTCCAGCCAACCAGAGCTGTCCAGCACCAGGCCACGGAGGCTTCCCGTGTCTTCGAGCAAGACCCCGGGGCTCACCCGGTTCAACACCGCCGACGACAGTACGGCACGGGCCGCACTGCACGAGGTGTGTGCCAGCCGGGCATGGGGGAACAAGGTTCTCGCCCAGCGCCCCTACGCCACCACCGACGCCCTGTTCGCCGCCAGCGACGCCGCCATGGCCGAGTTGACCGCACAGGACCTGGCCGAGGCGATGGCCGGGCACCCGCCCATCGGCCGGCCGAAGCCGGGGGACCCGACCTCGAACCGCGAGCAGAGCGGGATGGCCGGCGCCTCCGACGAGCTCAAGGCGGAGATGCTCGAACTCAACCTGGCCTACCAGGAGAAGTTCGGCCATGTCTTCCTGATCTGCGCCTCCGGCCGTACCGGAGAGCAGATGCGCGATGCGGTCCGTAACCGGATCGACAACACGCCGGAACAGGAACGAGAGATCGTTCGCGTGGAGCTCGGCAAGATCAACCGGATTCGCCTGACCCGTATCGCGGAGCACGCAGAAGGAGACGCAGCATGAGCAGCGAGACGGCTGCACCGACGTCGGTGTCCACGCACATCCTGGACACCAGCGTGGGCCGCCCCGCGGAGGGCGTCGCCCTCACGCTCTCGGTGCGCTCCGGCGACGGTGCCTGGACCGCCCACGGCGCGTCCAAGACCGACGCGGACGGGCGCTGCAAGGACCTGCCGGCGCTGCCGGAGGGCACCACCCACGTACGCCTCGACTTCGCCGTCGAGGAGTACTTCGTTTCCGACCAGCACAGCGTCGCAAAAGAGCACAGCACACACCAGCAAGCCGAGGAACAGCAGGACGCCCCCCGCGTAAGGGACAGCGGAGCCTTCTTCCCGGAGGTGGCAATCACCTTTGCCGTCAAGCCGGGCGAGCACTACCACGTACCGCTGCTGCTCAACCCGTTCGGCTACTCCGTATACCGAGGGAGCTAGCACCGACATGCCCACGATTCTCGGCCAGAACCAGTACGGCAAAGCGGAAAACCGCGTCGTCAAGATCACTCGTGATGGCGACACCCACCACATCAAGGACCTGAACGTCTCCGTCGCCCTCTCCGGCGACCTGGAGGAGGTCCACCTCTCCGGCTCCAACGCCCACTGCCTGCCCACCGACACGACCAAGAACACCGTGTACGCCTTCGCCAAGGAGTACGGGATCGAGTCGGCCGAGCAGTTCGGCATCCACCTGGCCCGGCACTTCGTGACCAGCCAGGAGCCGATCAAGCGGGCCCGGATCCGCATCGAGGAGTACGCCTGGGAGCGGATCGAGACCTCCGACGCCAACTCCCGCTTCATCGGCGCCGACGAGGTCAAGCACTCCTTCGTCCGCCAGGGCCAGGAGACCCGCCTCACCGAGATCGTCTACGACGGTGAGCAGTGGCAGGTCATCTCCGGTCTGAAGGACCTCGTGGTGATGAACTCCACCAACTCGGAGTTCTGGGGCTACATCAAGGACAAGTACACGACGCTGAAGGAGGCATACGACCGCATCCTCGCCACGCAGGTATCCGCCCGCTGGCGGTTCAACTGGACCGACGACGAGCAGCGGATGCCCAACTGGGAGCGTTCGTACGAGCAGGTGAAGAAGCACATGCTGCACGCCTTCGCCGAGACCTACAGCCTCTCGCTCCAGCAGACCCTGTACCAAATGGGTTCGCGCATCATCAACAACCGCTCCGAGATCGACGAAGTGCGGTTCTCCCTCCCGAACAAGCACCACTTCCTGGTGGACCTGGAGCCGTTCGGGCTGAAGAACGACAACGAGGTCTACTACGCGGCGGACCGCCCGTACGGGCTGATCGAAGCCACTGTCCTGCGCGACGGTGTCGAAGCCCGGATCCCGGTGGATCTGACGAACCTCTGAGCGCCTTTGACGCCACGCCGTGCCTCGCGTCCCCTCCCCACCCGACAGCGGGGAGGGGGCGCGGATCCTGAGGGGAACGACCCATGGCACAGCCATCGCACGACCCGCACCACCTTCCGTCCCCGGTCCACCCGGTGGACGAAAAGCCGGCGGCCAAGCGGCTCGTCCCTGCCGCGCTCCAGCACATCGCTGCGATGTACGCCGGTGTCGTCACCCCTCCGCTCATCATCGGCCAGGCCGTCGGTCTGGACGCCGCGGGCCGCACCCGGCTGATCGCCGCCGGCCTGCTCGTCGCCGGGCTCGCCACGCTCCTGCAGACGCTCGGCCTCCGTCGCTTCGCCGGCAACCGGCTGCCGTTCGTCAATGCGGCCAGCTCCGCCGGTATCACCCCGATGCTCGCCATCGCCGAGACCACCGCGAAGGGCCATCAACTCCCCGCCATCTACGGGGCGGTCATGGTCGCCGGAGTCTTCTGCCTCGCGATCGGCCCGTTCTTCGGGAGACTGCTGCGCTACTTCCCGCCGCTGGTCACCGGCGTCGTCATCACCCTCATCGGGGTCACCCTGATGCCCGTGCCGGTCGGTTGGGCGCAGGGCGGCGACGAGCACGCCGCCGACTTCGGCGCCATGCCGAACCTGGCGCTCGCCGCCTTCACCCTCGTGGTGATCCTGCTCGTCCAGCGCTTCACCCAGGGCTTCGTCAAGCAGATCGCCCTGCTGATCGGCCTGGTCGTCGGCACCGTCGCCGCGATCCCCTTCGGGATGGCGAGCTTCGACGGGCTGCGCTCGGCCCCGATCGCCGCACTGCCCACCCCGTTCTCCTTCGGCGCACCGGAGTTCCAGCCGGCCGCGATCCTCTCGCTGTGCCTGGTGATGCTGGTGCTGATGACGGAGTCGGCGGCCGGCATGCTCGCCCTCGGTGAGATCTGCGACCGTCCCACCACCAGCGCCACCCTCACCCGAGGACTGCGCACCGACGGCCTGGCCACCCTGCTCGGCCCCGTCTTCGGCGGCTTCCCGACCAGCGCCTTCGCGCAGAACGTCGGAGTGGTGTCGCTGACGAAGGTGCGCAGCCGCTACGTCGTCGCGCTCGCCGGCGGCACGCTCCTGGTCCTCGGCGCCTTCCCCGTCCTGGGCGCCGTGGTCTCCTTGGTGCCGATGCCGGTCCTCGGCGGCGCGGGTATCGTCCTGTTCGGCTCGATCGCGGTCAGCGGTATCCGTACGCTCGCCGAGGCCGGGCTCGACGACAGCTCGAACATCATCCTGGTCGCGGTCTCGCTCGGCGCCGGTATCATCCCGCTCGCCGCGCCGACCTTCTACGCGGACTTCCCCGCCTGGGCGCAGACCGTACTCGGCTCCGGAATCAGCGCCGGTGCCCTGACCGCGGTCCTGCTCAATCTGTTCTTCCACCATCTCGGCACCCGGAGCTGCTCGACGGTTCCGGCACTCAAATCCTCGTAGGGTCCTGCCGTGCCCGCCCCCGAGCTCCCGGACTCGTCCGAGCAAGGGGGAGCCCCATCGCCACCACAGAGAAGAGGAAGCACGATGGCACCATCGGCAGCCCAGCGCGTCGTCATCGAGAACTGTGCGATCGCGACCGTCGACGCCCAGGACACCGAGTACGCCTCCGGATACCTCGTCGTCGCCGACAACAAGATCGAGTCGATCGGCGCCGGCAAGGCCCCCGAGGGCCTGGAGAACGTGGTCCGTCGCATCGACGCCACCGGCCACCTGGTGACCCCGGGTCTGGTCAACACCCACCACCACTTCTACCAGTGGATCACCCGCGGGCTGGCCACCGACCACAACCTCTTCAACTGGCTGGTGGCGCTCTACCCGACCTGGGCGCGCATCGACGAGGAGATGGTGCACTCGGCCGCGCAGGGCTCGCTGGCGATGATGGCCCGCGGCGGTGTCACCACCGCGATGGACCACCACTACGTCTACCCCAAGGGCTCCGGCGACCTGTCCGGCGCCATCATCAAGGCCGCCTCCGACATGGGCGTCCGCTTCACCCTCGCCCGCGGCTCCATGGACCGCAGCGAGAAGGACGGCGGTCTGCCGCCGGACTTCGCCGTGGAGACCCTCGAAGGCGCCCTGGCCGGCACCGAGGAGACCGTCAACAAGCACCACGACGCCTCCTTCGACGCGATGACCCAGGTCGCCGTCGCCCCCTGCTCGCCCTTCTCCATCTCCACCGAACTGCTCCGGCAGGGCGCGGAGCTCGCCCGCCGGCTCGGCGTGCGGATGCACACGCACGGCTCGGAGACGGTCGAGGAGGAGAAGTTCTGCCACGAGCTGTTCGGCATGGGCCCGACCGACTACTTCGAGTCCACCGGCTGGCTGGGCGAGGACGTGTGGATGGCCCACTGCGTCCACATGAACGACTCCGACATCGCGGCCTTCGCCCGGACGAAGACCGGTGTCGCGCACTGCCCGTCGTCCAACGCGCGGCTGGCCGCCGGCATCGCCCGCGTCCCCGACATGCTCGCCGCCGGTGTCCCGGTCGGCCTCGGCGTCGACGGCACCGCCTCCAACGAGTCCGGCGAACTCCACACCGAGCTGCGCAACGCGCTGCTGATCAACCGCCTCGGGGCGCACCGCGAGGCCGCGCTCAACGCCCGCCAGGCACTGCGCCTGGGGACCTACGGTGGTGCGCAGGTCCTCGGCCGCGCCACCCAGATCGGCTCCCTGGAGCCGGGCAAGCTCGCCGACCTGGTGCTGTGGAAGCTGGACACGCTCGCCCACGCCTCCATCGCCGACCCGGTGACCGCCCTCGTCTTCGGGGCCGCGGCTCCGGTCACGCTCTCCCTCGTCAACGGCAAGCCGGTCGTCGAGAACGGCCGTCTGCTGCACGCCGACGAGGACGCCATCGCCCGCACCACGCGGGCCGAGGCGCAGCGTCTGGCCCGTATCACCGCCGAGGGCTGACCCCCGCGGCGCGGCACACACGGCCGACGCAGCTCACAGACTCGGCCGGGAGGGACGGCTCCCGGCCGGGCTTGTGGATCCGAGCGGGATCCACAAGCGCCGGACCCCGGGGGTGCGGAATCGATCCGTACCCCCGGGCCGCCGGCCCTGGCCACCGTCGTCCACGCGCCACAAGCGCGACCTCTCGCAGCATCGCCTACCAGGCGTCTTCTCGTACCACGCACCACATGGCAAGACCTCCGTGACAGCCTCGCACTCGCCGGCCCCCGGTGACGCAGAAATCGAAGGAGGCCCGCAGTGGCCGCAACTCCCGGGCAGACCCTGGAGGAGGACCGGAAGCATCCGGTCGACGAGACCCTCCCGCCCTTCAAGATGTTCACCAGCGGCCTGCAGCATGTGGCCGCGATGTACGCGGGTGTGGTGGCCCCGCCGATGATCGTGGGGCCGGCCTGCGGGCTGAGCGCCACCGAGACCGCGTTCCTGATGGGCGCGAGCCTGTTCACCGCGGGCATCGCCACCCTCCTGCAGACCCTCGGCTTCTGGAAGGTCGGCGCGAAGCTCCCCTTCGTCAACGGCGTCTCGTTCGCCGGCGTCACCCCCATGGTCGCCATCGGCAAGGCCCAGAGCCCCGACAACGCGCTGCCGATCATCTTCGGTGCGGTGATCGTCGCCGGTGTGCTCGGCTTCCTCGTGGCCCCCTACTTCTCCAAGCTCGTACGCTTCTTCCCGCCGGTGGTCACCGGCACCGTCATCACCCTCATCGGTGTCTCGCTCCTGCCCGTCGCGTTCAACTGGTCCCAGGGAGGCAACTCCCAAGCCCCCGACTACGGTTCCCTGACGAACATCGGAATGGCCGCGCTGACCTTTCTGATCGTTCTGGTGCTGCGCCGGGTGCTGCGCGGCTTCCTCCAGCAGATCGCCATCCTGCTCGGCCTGATAGCCGGCACCCTGATAGCGATCCCCGTCGGCATCACCCACTTCTCCGCCCTCGCCGAGGCGGATCTGATCGGCTTCCCGGCGCCCTTCCACTTCGGCGCCCCGCAGTTCGAGATCGCCGCGATCGTCTCCATGTGCATCGTGATGCTGGTCTGCATGACCGAGTCGACCGCCGACATGCTCGCCCTCGGCAAGATCGTCGACCGGCCGGCCGACGAGCGCACGATCGAGGGCGGACTGCGCGCCGACACCCTCGGCACGGCCATCAGCCCGCTCTTCAACGGCTTCGCCAACAGCGCCTTCGCACAGAACATCGGCCTGGTCGCGATGACCAAGGTGCGCAGCCGCTACGTCGTGGCCACCAGCGGACTGATCCTGATCGTGCTGGGCCTGTGCCCGGTGGCCGCCTCGGTCATCTCGCTGGTCCCGCTGCCCGTCCTGGGCGGCGCCGGCATCGTGCTCTTCGGCTCGGTGGCCGCCAGCGGTATCCAGACGCTGGCCACCGCCGCGATGGAGAAGGGCGACAACGCCCTGATCGTCGCGGCCTCCGTCGGCATCGGCCTGATCCCGATCGCCGCGCCGGACTTCTACCACCACCTCCCCAAGGACCTGCTGGTCGTCCTGGACTCCGGCATCAGCACCGGCTGCCTGGTCGCCATCGCCCTCAACCTCGCCTTCAACCACTTCGGTGGAAAGGCGTCCGGGGAGGGAGCCGACGGGGAGGCGGCGGACGCGGGTACGGCGGAGGGCCGGCCGGTGGCTGACGGGGAGCCGGCCGGGGCGGCGCCCGCCGACGGCCCCGCCGACCCGCACATCCCCCAGCAGCCCGACCGCGGCGCCGTGGACGACAGCGGCGAGCCGGCGGCCGCCCCCGCCCACTGAGGCACCGGGGTACGGACACCTCCTGCGCCTGGCAACGGCCCGTAGGGGAGCGCAACCGCCGCTCCCGTACGGGCCGTTGGGTATTCGGCGCCCGGTGCGGCCGGGGCGCGGACGGCGGGTCAGCCGATGTGGAAGCTGTCCCCGTACACCTTCCAGTCCAGCGGAGTGTGCAGATCGAGGTTGCCGTTCCTGAGGAACACCCGCTGCGCGGTGTCGACCCGGCTGGTGTCGCTGTGCGCCTCCTCCTGCTTCATCGCCCAGACCCGGGCGTCGAGGAAGGCGTTGAGGTAGGTCTTCTCGTCGCCGCCCTGGGCCGGCGGCTTCGCCTTGGCCAGCGCGCGCTTGCGGATGCCGGAGAAGCTGGTCTTGTCGTCACCGTCGCCGTGCATCACGATCGCGTCGTAGTACGCGAACTGCCCCAGCACACCGATGCCGTCGGCCTTGCCCTGCTTGACCGCGGGGTTGAAGTAGACCCGGTCCCGCTCGTCGTTCTGAGCCTTCTGGAACGCGGGGTCCTGGGCGGCCTTCTTCCAGTCCTTGGTGTAGGTGGGGTCCAGCCCCTCGTGCGAGTCGCTGCCGTCCACCTCGCGCAGTGCGGGGAGGTACTTGGCGAGGACGTTGCCGGGCTTGCGCTGGGTGTAGAGCTCGACGAGCTCCAGCATGTCGTGGGTGCCGGAGCAGAAGCCGATGATGCCGCCGGTGTACCCGCGGCCGTCGCCGATGTCCTCGATGTACTTGTACTGGTCCTTCCAGTCCAGTGAGGAGTTCTCCGCACTGGAGACCAGCTGCATGGCGATCTCCTTCTTGGCCGGGTCGTCCAGGCCCGTCGCGGCCCGCACGGTGTGCGGCGCGGAGCCGGTGGCGGCCGGTCGCGGGTGCGGTGCCGGGCCCGCCGCGGCGGCGACGGCGGTGGCCGGTACGGCCAGCAGCGCGAGGCCCAGCGCGATGCGGGTGGCGGTCTTGGGCAGGGCCGTGCCTATCGATCGGGTGCGCATGGAGACAGCCTCCAGTTCGGAGCGAGCCGTGGGGGATTCCCCAATCGTTAGGAAGCTTTCCTACCAGACTCCGGGTGCGGCGTACAGCCGTCGGACCGAGGTGCCGTGCGGTCAGCCCAGCAGTCCGCCGAGCAGCTCGCGGATGCCCGGCCCGGGATCGAAGTCCTCGACGGGGAAGGCGAGTTGATGGAAGACGACACCGTCCATGTAGTCGAGGAGGACCTCGCAGTGCCGACGCGGCGCCGGCGAGCCGAACCGCCGCAGCCAGTCCGCACCCCAGCTCACGACGGCCTCCCGTCCGCGGCTCAGCGCGGGCCGCAGCTCGGGCCGGGCCATGGACTCCAGGTAGAGGGCGAAACGGGCGGCGGTCCTGGCCCGTTCGGGCCCGGTCGCGTACTGCAGGAACCGGCCGACGGCGTCGGCGAGTTCCCCGGCGTCGGCCGGTGCGGCATGCGCGGCGAAGTCCTCCCAGTCGCGGCGCTCCAGCAGCTGCAGATGGCCGAGGATGCCGTCGATCAGCGCCGCCCGGTTGCGGAAGCAGTTCGACGTGGTACCGGACGGAACCCCCGCGGCGGCATCCACGGCCTGATACGTCAGCCCCCGCGCCCCCGCGCTCCCCAGGATCCCGATCCCCGCGTCCAGAACCTGCTCCCGCCGCCGTGCCACCGCGTCCGCCTCTCTCGTCACCTGTTCGCACTACGTTTATAGTGCCGACCCACTGTAGACAGGGTTCCGTGCGGTGCTGTCCGGCCGGCGCGTGCCACCGCGCCCGTGACCAAACGCCCGTGACCAAACGCCCGAAGGGCCCTTCCGCAGCGCGACGCGGCGCTGCGGAAGGGCCCTTCGGCCTCGGTCGAGGGACGTCAGCCCAGCAGCTCGTATGCCGGGAGGGTCAGGAAGTCGGCGTAGTCCGCGTCCAGGGAGACCTTCAGCAGCAGGTCGTGGGCCTGCTGCCACTTGCCGGCGGCGAAGGCGTCCTCGCCGGCCTCGGTGCGGATCGCGGCCAGTTCCTCCGCGGCGACCTTGCGGACCAGGTCCGCGGTGGCCTTCTCGCCGTTCTCGAAGACCACACCGGCGTCCACCCACTGCCAGATCTGGGAGCGGGAGATCTCGGCGGTGGCGGCGTCCTCCATGAGGCCGAAGATGGCGACGGCGCCCAGGCCGCGCAGCCATGCCTCGATGTAGCGGGTGCCGACCTGGACCGCGTCGATCAGGCCCTGGTAGGTGGGCTTGGCGTCCAGGGAGTCGATGGCGATCAGGTCGGCCGCCGCGACGGAGACGTCCTCGCGCAGCCGGTCCTTCTGGTTCGGCTTGTCGCCGAGGACCGCGTCGAAGGAGGCGCGGGCGATCGGGACCAGGTCGGGGTGGGCGACCCAGGAGCCGTCGAAGCCGTCGCCGGCCTCACGGTCCTTGTCGTTCTTGACCTTGGCCAGGGCCTTCTCGTTCGCCTCGGGGTCGCGGCGGTTGGGGATGAAGGCCGCCATACCGCCGATCGCGTGCGCACCGCGCTTGTGGCAGGTGCGGACCAGGAGTTCGGTGTAGGCGCGCATGAACGGGGCCGTCATCGTCACCGCGTTGCGGTCGGGGAGGACGAACTTGGCGCCGCCGTCGCGGAAGTTCTTGACGATGGAGAACAGGTAGTCCCAGCGGCCGGCGTTCAGGCCCGAGGCGTGGTCGCGCAGCTCGTAGAGGATCTCCTCCATCTCGTACGCGGCCGTGATCGTCTCGATGAGGACCGTGGCGCGGATGGTGCCATGCGGGATGCCGACGTAGTCCTGGGCGAAGACGAAGATGTCGTTCCAGAGGCGGGCCTCCAGGTGCGACTCGGTCTTCGGGAGGTAGAAGTACGGGCCCTTGCCGAGGGCGAGCAGGCGCTTGGCGTTGTGGAAGAAGTACAGGCCGAAGTCGACCAGGGCGCCGGGGACCGGACGGCCCTCGAACTGCAGGTGGCGCTCCTCCAGATGCCAGCCGCGCGGGCGCATCACGACGGTCGCGAGCTCCTCGGCGGGCTTGAGGGCGTAGGACTTACCGGACGCGGGGTCGGTGAAGTCGATCCGGCGCTCATAGGCGTCGATCAGGTTGAGCTGGCCCGTGACGACGTTCTCCCAGGTGGGGGCGGAGGCGTCCTCGAAGTCGGCGAGCCAGACCTTGGCACCCGAATTGAGCGCGTTGATGGTCATCTTGCGGTCGGTGGGACCGGTGATCTCCACCCGGCGGTCGTTGAGCGCGGCCGGCGCCTCGGCGACCCGCCAGCTGTCGTCGGCGCGGATCTGTGCGGTCTCCGGGAGGAAGTCCAGCGTGCTGGTCCGGGCGATCTCGGCGCGGCGCTCGGCGCGGCGGGCGAGCAGTTCGTCCCGGCGCGGGGTGAACCGGCGGTGCAGCTCGGCGACGAAGGCGAGCGCGGCGTCGGTCAGGACCTCGCCCTGCCGATCCGGGGTGTGGGCGGGGTCGACTTCGGCGATGGCCAGCGGGGACGGCGCTGGTGCGGACATGAGCTGTCACTCCATTCAGCGGCGGTGCCTGGCGGCCGCCGGTGCGTCGAGCGGCACGGGGTGCCGCGGGCTCCGAGAAACGGTCGCGGGCGCCGTCTGGGTTCAGGGCGCTTCTGACCAGTGGAGACTAGTTTCCTTATTGCGGAACTTCAATGGTTTGTTGATGTCGAGATTCTCAGGGTCGACAGAAGTGGTGATCGATTGGCTCTCGGTGCCACCTCGGTCACTCTCCATTACGCCTGACTCGTCGCCCCGGGGGCGCCCACTGGCCCCGGTTCCGGCCTGTCGCGGCCCGCGTTCGGCCCGTTCCGGCCCCGTGTGCGGCCCGTTCCGGCCCTGCGTCCCGCCCGCCCCGGCCCGGCCGTGCGTCACTCCAGCCGGTGCAGGTCCTCCGGCGTGTCGATGTCGTACGGCTCGGCGATGTCGGCGCACTCCACCAGGGTGAGGGCGTCGGTGTGCTCCTGGAGGTAGGCGCGGGCGCCGCGATCGCCCTGTGCGCTCGCCGCGACGGCCGGCCAGCGGTCGGCGCCGAAGAGCACCGGATGGCCGCGGCGGCCGTCGTACGCGGCGGAGGCGAGCGACTCGCGACCCTTGTACGCGGCGAGCACCCGCGCCACCGCCGCGGCGCCGATGCCCGGCTGGTCCACCAGGGACACCACGACCGCGTCCGCGCCCGAATCGGCCAGTGCGGCGAGGCCCACGCGGAGCGAGGAGCCCATGCCCTGCGCCCAGTCCGGATTGTCCGAGGTGCCGTACGCCGAGAGCTCGGCCCGCGCGCGTACGGAATCGGCGGCCGCGCCCAGCACGATGTGCACCGGATCGCAGCCGCCGTCCCGTAGGACGCGCGCGGCGTGCTCGACCAGCGGCCGTCCCCGGTGGTCGAGCAGCGCTTTGGGCCGGCCCCCCAGGCGCCGCCCGCCGCCCGCGGCGAGCAGCAGGCCGGCCACCCTCCCCTCGGGCCGTGTCGAGGCTGCCGGGACTCCCGGGTCGCGGTCGCCCGTTCCTCCCGGGGGTGCCGGCGGTGTCGGCGGTGTCGGTGGTGCGGGTGGTGTCGGTGCCATGGGGACTGCTTACCTCATGGCACCTCGTGGCGCGGCCCGTTGGTCAGGCCGCGTCGTCCGACGCCCGCGGGCGGGGGATGTTCGGCCGGAACCGCTCCCGCAGATGATGCGTGCGCTCCTCCACGCGGCCGCGCTCGGCGACGTAGCGGTGTATGTGCTCCAAGGTGATCTCCGACGCATCGGACAGCCCGTACGCGTGGCAGATGAGCTGTACGACGCTGACGCCGCGGCGGTCGGGGCCGGTGCCGGGGCCGGTGTCGGGCTCCATGGCGTTCTCCGATTCAGTGATATGCCGGATATTTTCCCTGGAAGGAAGAATGCTCCACTCTGCCCCTGCATACGCATCGGTTTCCGTACGCCCATGCCAACGGGTGCCGGTGGGAACGCACGTGCTGACGCATGATCAGGCGGCCGCCCGGGCATCGCGGGGGGCGTGCGCCGGTGGTCGCGGAACGGCCCGGAAAGGCCGTCAAATCCGGGAGCGAAACCGGCTCTTCGGACATGCGTGACGTACGCCCACCGGCGATGTCACGGTGCGGCGCCTGGCCGGATAAGGTTCTGCCCCGTTGCGGACAACATGGCTCCCCGCCCCTCTGGCGGGCGGAGCCATTCTTCTGAGTCGGGGGACGTCGTGGTGAACAGTGTGGGCTCTTCCGGGATCTTCCAGCCGCTGGAAGGCGACGACCCGCGGTCGATCGCGGGCTACCGCCTCACGGCGAAGCTCGGCTCCGGCGGCATGGGCAAGGTCTATCTCTCCTACACGCCCGGCGGCCGCCCGGTGGCCATCAAGGTGATCCGCCCCGAGTTCAGCGAGGACAACGAGTTCCGACGCCGCTTCAAGCAGGAGGTGCAGTCCGCGCAGCGGGTGCAGGGGCTGTTCACCGCGCCGGTCATCGACAGCGACGCCGAGGGCGCCAGCCCCTGGCTCGCCACCGCCTACGTCCCCGGTCCCTCGCTGGCCGCGGCGGTCGCCGAGCACGGCCGGCTCCCGGTCCCCACCGTGCTGCTGCTGGTCGCCGGCATCGCCGAGGCGCTGCAGGTCATCCACGGCGCCGGCATCGTGCACCGGGACCTGAAGCCGTCCAACGTGCTGCTGGCCGCCGACGGCCCGCGCGTCATCGACTTCGGCATCGCGCGCGCCGCCGACGCCACGTCCCTGACCAGCAGCGGCGTCACCGTGGGCACCCCCACCTTCATGGCGCCCGAGCAGGCCGCGGGCAGCACCATCACCCCCGCCACCGACGTCTTCGCGCTCGGCCAGGTCGCGGCGTACGCGGCCATCGGCACCCCGGCGTTCGGCGAGGGCACCTCGCACGGGGTGCTCTACCGCATCGTCCACGAGGAGCCGGATCTGTCCGGACTGCCCGAGGAGCTGCGGGAGTTGGTCACCCGATGCCTGGCCAAGGACGCCTCCGAGCGGCCGTCCGTCTCGGAGGTCATCGAGCTGTGCGGGGCGGCCTCCGGCCAGACGCAGCTGCGCCGCCCCGAGGAGTGGCTGCCCACCGCCGTCGCCGCGGACATCACCACGCGTGCCGCGGCGCCGGCGCCCGCGCAGACGCCGCCGCCCCCGCTGGAGGCGCCCACCGCGGGCGCACCGGCCCAGCCGCCGACCGTGCCCGCGCAGCCGCCCACCCAGCCCGCGCAGCCGCCGTCCGCACCGGCCGTCCCGCCGGTGGCCACCGAGCTGAACCACCCGCAGACCCCGCCGCCCGGCTTCGGGCCCGCGGCCTACGCGCCGACCGTCGGCGCCACCGCGCAGAGCGCGCCGATGAACGCCGGCCCGGCCGCCACCGGCCCGACGGCGACCGGCCCCACCGCCGCCTACCCCGCCGCCGCGGTGCCGGCCCCCGAGCCGCCGAAGAAGAAGCGCAAGGGGCTGATGACCGCTCTGGTGCTGGTCTGCCTGCTGGCCTTCGCGGGTGCCGGCGGCGGTGTCGTCTACGCCTTCATGAAGGACAGCGGCAAGAAGACCGACGACCGGGCCGCCGACGGCAAGAAGGGGACGAACAGCGCCGCGTCGCCGACGCCCGCCGGGGACCCGACGGCGACCCCCGGCGGCGAGGAGAGCAACTCCCCCGCCGCCCCCGCGCAGGACCCGACTCCGGTCGACTACAAGGGCATCAACCTGCCCGACGAGTACCACCTGTCGATGGCCGACGAGCCGGTGCAGCCGAGCAACTCGGACACCGACACCGACGTCGACTTCTCCTACGACGACAACAGCTACTCGGACGACCAGGTCGCCACCGAGAACGGCAAGCTGGTGCTGCTCACCCCCGGCCAGGAGGGCTCGCTCGAAACGTGCCGTAGCGAGACCCGGTTCACCGAGACCATCCTGACCAAGCAGCTCTCCAAGGGCGCGCAGATGTGCCTGACCACCGACTACGGCCATGTCGCCCTGATCACCTTCAAGGGCTACGCGCCGAAGTCGGACCCCAGCAGCTACATGACCGTCGACGTGCGGGTCTGGCGCAACGCGGTGCAGCCCAAGGAGAACTCCTGAGCGTCGAGTGCCTGGGCCCCTGGGCCCAGGGCACTCCCTGAGGGATGCGCCCCCCGGCAGACCGTATGTGGTCTGGCGGGGGGCGCATCCCTTAGGGGACGCCGCGCACATGTACCCGCCCACCCCCCGTAGGGGGGTGGGCGGGAGGGAAAAAACAAAAGGGGCGGCAAGCGGCAACCGCCCGCCGCAACGGCCCCGTTCACCCGGCACCCTGGCGGACGACCCGGTGGTTCCCCCGGAACAACCTGGTGGTTCGCCCCGGAACACCCCGATGGCGTGCCCCGCGGCAACCCCGCGGCCCGTCTCCCCGGCAACCCCGTGTCCCACCCCCGGAACAACCCGGTGATCCGATTTTTTCGCTCTCCGTATGGCGCGGGCAGCGCAGAGTGGCGTTAACTGTCCCGCATTGCGGAGGGCAACGGCCATGGAGGACGCCGTCGTTGTGGAACAGCTGCAGGAGGATCGACGAGTGACCGGGGTCGACGGCGACCCACGGGTCCAGGAGCTGCGCGGGGCGGTGGCCCGTCTGCGTCGCCAACTGGCCGTGCTGCCAGCCGAGTTACCGGACCGGGCGGCCGCCGATGACGAGCTGGCCGCACTGGACGCGATGGTCAGCCACGGGCTGCCGGAGGTGCCCCGGCTGCGCCGTTCGCTGCTGCTGATCGCCGGGGCGGTCGGCTCGGTGAGTGCGCTGTCGCCCGCGCTCACCGAGGTGCGCGAGCGCATCGACGGCTTCGGGGAGCTGCCGCGCGGCCGGTGAGCGGGAGCGCGCGCCGGCTACGCCGGCGTCTGGTTCGCCAGTGCCACCGACAGCTGCGCCGCGACGTCCTGCAGCACCGGCACGATCTTGTCCGTGGCGGCCTCCGTCACGCGCCCCGTCGGGCCGGAGATGGAGATCGCCGCCGAGGTGGGGGAGTTGGGTACGGGTACCGCGAGGCAGCGGACGCCGATCTCCTGCTCGTTGTCGTCGACGGCGTAGCCGAGCCGGCGGACGTCGGAGAGCGCCTCCAGGAAGCGCTCCGGGTCGGTGATCGTCTTCTCGGTCGCGGCGGGCATGCCCGTACGGCCGAGCAGTGCGCGGACCTCCTCCGGCGGGTGGTCGGCGAGCAGGGCCTTGCCGACGCCGGTGGAGTGCGGCAGCACCCGGCGGCCGACCTCGGTGAACATCCGCACCGCGTGCCGGGAGGGGACCTGGGCGACATACACGATCTCGTCGCCGTCGAGAAGCGCCATATTGGCCGTCTCGCCGGTCTCCTCCACCAGGCGGGCCAGATAGGGCCGGGCCCACGTCCCCAGCAGTCGTGAGGCGCTCTCGCCGAGCCGGATCAGCCGCGGGCCGAGCGCATAGCGTCGGTTGGGCTGCTGGCGTACATAGCCGCAGGCGACGAGCGTGCGCATCAGGCGGTGGATGGTGGGCAGCGGCAGTCCGCTGCTGGTGGACAGCTCGCTCAGGCCGACCTCGCCGCCGGCGTCGGCCATCCGCTCCAGCAGGTCGAAGGCGCGCTCAAGGGACTGGACGCCGCCGCTGGCGCCTGCGGGCTTGGCTGCGGCGGCGGAGGTGCTGGCGCTGGACGGCGGCACGTCGCGTTCCTTTCGGGGCGGGTCGGATCGGTCTCGGCTGGGGCTTGCGGGCGCCGGGCCCGACCGGAGCAGCCTACCGGTCCCCTCACGTTGACACACGGTCTCTCGCACACTCGTTCGCGCCGGTCAGGCCCTCCTTGTCCCAGGGTGCGAGACGTCGGTCAGGCTCCTAGCCGCGATCTCTTGACGGTGCCAGTGGCCGTAGCTACGTTCTGCTGCGCGAAACCTACTGTCCATTCTGTGGAATCCTCCAAATTGCTGGAGTGTCATGCGCATTCTCGTCATGAACCCGAACACCACGGCTTCCATGACCGACTCGATCCGCGCCACCGCCACCGCGGCGGCCGCCCCGGGCACCGAGATCATCGCCACCGAACCCCTGTGGGGCCCGGAGTCCATCGAGGGGCACTTCGAGGGCTATCTCAGCGCCGCGGCCGTACTGGACCGGCTCGCCACCCTCGACACGGCCTTCGACGCGCTGGTCATGGCCGGATTCGGCGAGCCGGGCCGGGAGGGCGCCCAGGAGCTGCTGGACGTACCCGTACTGGACATCACCGAGAGCGCCGCCCAGATGGCGATGATGCTCGGCCACGCCTACGGCGTCGTCACCACCCTCGACCGCGCCGTACCGCAGATCCAGGACCGGCTGCTGACGGCCGGGCTGCTCCAGCGCTGTGCCGCCGTCCGCGGTACCGGGCTCGGCGTCCTGGAGCTGGAGGAGGACCCGGAGCGGACCGTGGCGGTGATCATCGAGACCGCCCGCGAGGCCGTGCGGGCCGGTGCCGAGGTGATCTGCCTGGGGTGCGGCGGGATGGCCGGGCTCCAGGAGAAGGTCGCGGCCGCGCTCGGGGTGCCCGTGGTCGACGGCGTCGCCGCGGCGGTGAAGTTCGCCGAGGCGGTCGTCGGACTGCGGCTGGCCACCAGCAAGGGGCGCAGCTTCGCACCGCCCCGCCCGAAAGCCATCGGGTCCTGGCCGCTGAGCAGGCATCTGCGGCCGTACCAGGGGCGCGCCGAAGGCGCTCTTCGTAACACCGAATTTTCCGTACAGACATCAGACATCTGATAACTGACCCCTAAGCTCCACCCGATCTGCCTGGGAGGACACGTGAAAACCCCGTCACCGCAGCCCCTGCGGCCGGACCCGCGGCTCTTCAACGAGGACCTCGCGCCGGCCCCCGAGCGCAAATGGGGCACCTACAGCATCTTCGCGCTGTGGATGTCCGACACCCACGCGATCAGCAACTACGCCTTCGCGGCGAGCCTGTTCGTGCTCGGCCTGCCGGCCTGGGAGGTGTTCCTCGCGCTGCTGGTCGGCATCTCGATCGTCTACTGGCTGATGAACCGGATGGGGCACGCGGGCCACCGGACCGGCGTTCCCTACCCGGTGCTCGCCCGCGCCAGCTGGGGCGTGTACGGCGCCAACATCCCGGCCCTGCTGCGCGCGATCATGGCGGTGGCCTGGTACGGCATCCAGACCTGGCTGGCTTCGACGGCCGTCGTCCTGCTGACCCTGCAGATCGCGCCCGGTCTGGAGGCGTACCACCACAACTCGGTGCTGGGGCTGTCCACCCTGGGCTGGATCGCGTTCCTGCTGATGTGGGGGCTGCAGGCCGTCCTGCTGACCCGGGGGATGGAGTTCATCCGCAAGGTCCAGGACTTCGCGACCGGCCCGGTGGTCTGGCTCGTGGTGCTGGCGCTCGCGGTGTACCTGGTCGTCAAGGCCGGCGGCGATATCTCGCTGACCCGCAGCATCACCGGCCTCAGCGGCTCCGAGCAGGTCGAACAGAGCCTGATCGCGGTCAGTCTGACCGTGGCCACCTTCCTGACCCTGGTCCTCAACTACGCCGACTTCGCCCGCTTCACGCCGGACCACCGCTCCTACCGGCGCGGCAACCTGATCGGGCTGCCGGTGAACTTCACCGCCTTCGCGGTGGTCGCCGTGCTGGTCACCGCGGGCACCATCGCGGTCTTCGGCGAGGCGATCTACGACCCGGTGCGGGTGATCCAGAAGATCGACAATCCGGTGGTCACCGTCATCGGCGCGCTGTCCTTCATCGTCGCCACCATCGGCATCAACGTCGTCGCCAACTTCGTCTCACCCGCCTACGACTTCGCCAACCTCGCGCCGAAGTATCTGGACTTCAAGCGCGGCGGCATGATCACCGCGGTGCTGGCCGTCGTCGTGATGCCCTGGAAGCTGTACTCCTCGGCGCTGGTGATCCAGTACTTCCTGGGGGCGCTGGGCGCCTTCCTCGGCCCCCTGGTGGCGATTCTGCTCGTCGACTACTACCGGGTGCGGCGCGGCCGGATCGATGTGGACGCGCTGTTCTCGGCCGATGCCCGGGGCGCGTACTACTACCGCAGGGGCTACAACCCGAAGGCGGTGATCGCCTTCCTGCCGGCCGCCGCGGTCGCCGCCGCACTCGCCCTGGTCCCGGCCTTCGGTGTGGTGGCGCCGTTCTCCTGGATCTTCGGAATGGCGCTCGCCGGCGGGCTCTACGCGCTGGTCCGCCGCGGTGACCGGGTCGCTTCGGATGCCGGGCCGATCCCTGAGGACATCATCCCGTCGCAGGTCAGGACGGCTGCCGGTGAGCAGCCGGGGATCGTGCGGGGGGCCGGTGCGGCGGCCGCGCCGGTGGTCGCGGAGGGGTCTTGACGGGCCGGGATCCGGCATGAAGACTCATTCAACAGACTGTTGAATTCCGAATTCCGCATTCCGTTCCGATGCCCGCGTGCGGTGCGGAAGGCGCGCCCGGGGCGCCGCGGCCCCGGTGGCCGTGCGCCTCCCGCGCCGCCGGGCAACGATGAAGACACGATACGAGGAGGGGACCGGGTGTCCGAAAGAGAGCTGGTGCTGCGCTCCACGCGCGTCGTCACCCCGCAGGGGACGCGCGCCGCGACCGTCACCGTCAAGGACGGCAGGATCGACGCGGTGCTGCCGCACGACGCCGAGGTACCGGCCGGGGTGCGGGTCTGGGACTTCGGCGACGACGTCCTGCTGCCCGGTCTCGTCGACACCCACGTCCACGTCAACGACCCCGGCCGCACCGAGTGGGAGGGCTTTTGGACCGCCACCCGCGCGGCCGCGGCCGGCGGGATCACCACCCTCGTGGACATGCCGCTCAACAGCCTGCCGCCCACCACCACCGCCGCCCACCTCGACACCAAGCGCGAGGTCGCCCGCAGCAAGGCCCATATCGACGTCGGTTTCTGGGGCGGCGCCATCCCCGGCAACGTCAAGGACCTGCGTCCGCTGCACGACGCCGGGGTCTTCGGCTTCAAGTGCTTCCTGTCCCCCTCGGGTGTGGAGGAGTTCCCCGAGGTCGACCAGGAGCAACTGGCCACCGCCCTCGCGGAGATCGCCGGCTTCGACGGCCTGCTGATCGTGCACGCCGAGGACCCGGGCCACCTGGGCGCGGCCCCCGTGCCGCACGGCCCCAAGTACGCCGACTTCCTCGCCTCCCGCCCCCGTATCTGCGAGAACGACGCCATCGCCGGACTGATCGTGCTCGCCCAGCGGCTCGACGCCCGGGTGCATGTGCTGCATCTGTCCTCCAGCGACGCGCTGCCGCTGATCGCCGCCGCCCGGCGCGAGGGCGTCAAGATCACCGTCGAGACCTGTCCGCACTTCCTGACGCTGACCGCCGAGGAGGTCCCGGACGGCGCGACGGAGTTCAAGTGCTGCCCGCCGATCCGCGAGGCCGCCAACCAGGACGCGCTGTGGGAGGGCCTGGCCGACGGCACCATCGACTGCATCGTCTCCGACCACTCGCCGTCCACCGCCGACCTCAAGACCGCCGACTTCGGCGCGGCCTGGGGCGGCATCTCCTCCCTCCAGCTGGGCCTGCCCGCCATCTGGACCGAGGCCCGCGAACGCGGCCACTCCCTCGACGACGTCGTGCGCTGGATGGCCACCGCCCCGGCCGCGCTGGTCGGTCTCCACCAGAAGGGCGCCATCGAGCCCGGCCGGGACGCCGACTTCGCCGTCCTCGCGCCCGAGGAGACCTTCACCGTCGACCCGCAGGCCCTCCAGCACCGCAACAAGATCACCGCATACGCCGGCAGGACCCTGTACGGCGTCGTACGGTCCACCTGGCTGCGCGGCCGGCAGATCAACGACGGCGCCACCCTCGCCGAGCCCACCGGCGAACTCCTGGAAAGGCCGCGCGCATGACCACCGCCGACCTCCCCCGCTACACCGGCGACGCCAGCCCCTACCAAGGCGGCGACCCCTACGCCGACTACCGCACCCCCGGCGCCACCGGATTCCCCTTCGCCCACCTCCCCGACCTCGCCGACCGCCGGCTGGGCGCGGGCGTGATCGCCGCCAACGACGAGTTCTTCGCCGAGCGGGAGAACCTCCTGACGCCCGAGCCCGCCCACTTCGACCCCGATGCCTTCGGCCACAAGGGCAAGATCATGGACGGTTGGGAGACCCGCAGACGGCGCGGCACCGACGGCGCCCACCCGTTCCCGGCGGACGAGGACCACGACTGGGCGCTGATACGCCTCGGCGCACCCGGCGTGGTCCGCGGCATCGTCGTCGACACCGCCCACTTCCGCGGCAACTACCCCCAGTCCGTCAGCGTCGAGGGCGCCTGCGTGGAGGGCTCGCCCTCGCCCGCCGAACTGCTCGCCGACGACGTCGTATGGACCCCCCTCGTCCCGCGCACCGCCATCGGCGGACACGCCGCCAACGGCTTCGCCGTCCAGGCGGAGCGGCGCTTCACCCACCTGCGGCTCAACCAGCACCCCGACGGCGGCGTCGCCCGCCTGCGCGTCCACGGCGAGGTCGTCCCGGCCCCCGGCTGGCTCGCCGCGCTGGGCACCTTCGACGTCGCCGCGCTGGAGAACGGCGGCCGGGTCGAGGACGCCTCGGACCGCTTCTACTCCTCGCCCACCCACACCATCCAGCCCGGCCGCTCCCGCAAGATGGACGACGGCTGGGAGACCCGGCGCCGCCGCGGCACCGGCAACGACTGGGTGCGCTACCGCCTCACCGAGCAGTCCGTGATCCGCGCGGTGGAGATCGACACCGGCTACCTCAAGGGCAACTCGGCGGGCTGGGCGGGCCTGTTCGGCCGCGACGGCGAAAGCGGCGAGTGGCGCGAACTGCTGCCCCGTACGCGGCTGCAGCCCGACACCGTCCACCGCTTCCTGCTCGACGACGCCCCCGCCGTCACCCACGCCCGGATCGACATCTTCCCCGACGGCGGCATCGCCCGCCTGCGGCTGCACGGCTCGCTCACCGAGGAGGGCGCGCGCCGACTGACCGCCCGCTACGGGGAGTTGAGCGGCTGACGCCGTCTCACCCGGTGGCCCCGACCGCCGCGTCGGGGCCACCGGGCATGATGAGGGGATGACAGGGAACACACCTTCCGCGGCGCCGGCGGTGATACGGCTCTCGCATTACACGCCCGCCGACCAGAGCGAGATCCTCGGGGACGGCGCCGACCCGTTCGGTGTGGCGGAGGTCGGCCTGACCTGGCTGCCCAAGGAGGAGCACTTCGCCATCCGGCAGGACGGCCGACTGGTCGCGCACGCGGGTCTGCTGCCGATCCCGGTCTCGGTCGGCGGGGAGGAGACGCGGTGGATCGGCGTCGGCGGGGTGGCCGTCGCGTCCGACCTGCGGGGGCGGGGGCTGGCACGGCGGGTCGTCACGGCAGCCGTGGAGCACGCCCGGACGATGGGGCCGCGCTACGGACTGCTCTTCTGCCGCCCGCCGCTCGTCGCCCTGTACCAGCGGCTGGGCTTCCACCTCCTCCACGGGGACGTACAGGTCGAGCAGCCCGAAGGGCCCGTCGTCATGCCGCTGCGGACCATGTGGACGCCGCTGCGGGAGGGCGTGCGGCCTCCCGCGGAGCCGGTGCGGCTGCTCTCGCTGCCCATGTGAGCCGCGTCCGGCGGGCGGCGCCGGGTGCCGTCGGGCGTCCCCGGGCAGAGCGTTCAATCGCCGACCGAGTTCCAGAACATGAGTTCATACGCCTGGAGGAGCCGACCGTAGCGGTGTGCCGCGGCCGGCCGGGCCTGGCCGGTGTCGAGGCCGTGCTGCACCGCCGCCCGGGCCCGCTCGTGGACGGCCGGCGCCGGTTCGGCGAAGAAGCCGAAGAAGGCGCGGGCCGCGTCCGGGAAGGCGTAGTGGTCGCGCATCGCGGCCTCGACGACGCGGCAGCAGCCGCCCCAGGCGGCGAAGTTGGCGGTCAGTGCGATCGCCACGTCGGTCGGCTCGGCGCCGAGGGCGAGCCGCGCCGCGTAGGACGGGTATGCCTGGCAGCCGGGCCGCGGCTGGTAGCCGGCGATGTCGCGTGCCGTCAGTCCGCAGGCGTCCGCGAGCCCGGCCAGCTGCTTCAGGGCCAGCGCCTCCCCCTGAGCGAGCAGGTCGAAGAAGTCGGCCACGGGCGGGTCGCCGTCCGCCCGCCGCGCCAGATGCTGGAAGCTGAGGCGGTCGGCGGTGATCACCTGGTGCTGTTCGAGGGCGAAGGTGGCGAAGACGGAGCGCGGTGCCTCGCCCGCCTCGATCCGCGACACCAGCCGGTTGGCGCCGTCGTCCGGGGCGAGCTCGCGCACGGCGTCGTCGAGCACGGCGGCCGCGGTCGGCCGGGGGGCGTCGGGGTCGGGTCGCATGGGACGGTCTCCTCCGTGCGGGGGCGCGAGGCGGTGCCGGGCCCAGATTAGGCACCGGGACGCCGCCCGCGCGGGTACCGAACCGCGCCCCGGCGCCCCGGCGCCTCCGCTCAGCGCAGAATCACCTCATTGACCGCGGGTGCCGCCGTCCGGCTCCGCCACAGCAGCCGTACGCCCTCGATCGCGCCGTCGCCCGCCGCCAGGCGCGTGTAGGCGCCGGTCAGCGTGCCGAGCGGGCGCCAGACACCGCCCCTGCGGACCTCGACGCCCGCCTCCCCGGACGGTGCGCCCTGCGGCCGCAGCACCGTCACGGACCGCGCCGAACGGGGCGCGTCCGGTGTGAACTCCAGCGCCTCACCCGGCCGGGCCGCCCGCGCCGCCCGGTAGGCGGTCGCCGGGTCCTGGTCCGCCGCCGACCGCAGGGCGCTGCCCGGTGCGGCGGGCGGGTCGCCGGCCACCGCCACCCGATCGGCCCCGGCGACCGTGAACTCCCGCACCACCAGCCAGTTGTCCTGCGCCTGCGCGGCCCGCGCGCGCAGGTACCGGGCGGTGGTGCCGGCCGGCGGTACGACGCGCACTTCGGGTGTGGCGTCGAAGGCGGCCAGCCGCCGCCAGGTCCTGTTGTCCGAGGAGTACTCCAGCACGCCGTGGTGCAGATAGTCGTCCGGGCTGCCGCTCTTTCCCATGCTCAGGGTGACGGTGCCCAGCGGGCGCTCGGCGTGCAGATCCACCGCGACAGACGAACCGGCCCGCGGCGCCGCGCCGCTCCAGAAGTACGTGGCGTCGTCGCCGTCGGTCATCCGGGAGACCGCGTTGTCCTGATAGACCGGCAGATCCGTCGACGCCCTGGGGCGGCCGACGACGCCCAGCGCCTTGTCGTGCGCGGCCAGGGCGTCCTCGACGAAGGCGTCCAGCACCCCGTCGGCCACCAGCACCGGAATCCTCTTGCCGGTCATGTCCACATACACGAACGAGCAGGCGGTGCGCACCAACTCCGGTACGCGCTGGCGCAGTTCCCAGGCCCGCGCGTCGTCGCCCGCCTTGGTGGCCTCGATCAGCCGGAGGGCGGTACGCGCCGCGACGCCCCAGGCGTGCGCCGCGTCCAGCCAGGGCGCACCGTCCTCGACGAAGCCCCGGTCGGGCAGCCGGTCGCGCAGCACCGCCGGCGCGTCCTGGAGGCCCCGCAGCGTCGCGTCCAGCCGCCGCGCGTCCCCGCCGCGACCGAACTCCTCGACGGCGGCGGCGAGTTCGGGAGCCTGCCGGGGGTTGAGCGCGGAGGAGTAGTTGGCGTCGGCGAAGGCCCGCAGCGCCCGTGCCGTACGGGCGTCGCCACCGGCCAGCTCCTCGATCGCCGCGCCCCAGGAGGCACCCGCGTCATAGGCCGCGTCGTTCCACGCGTAGTCGGCCACCGTGTACAGCGCGAGCTTGGACGCCGCGGGCTGGATCATCGGGTTCGCGGTGATCCCCGCCAGCTGCCCGGGCAGTCCCTTCTCGCGGCCGCTGAACGGCCCGAGCAGCAGCCGGTTGGTCACATAGTCGTTGACCGGGTAGTTGTCCCAGGTCAGGATCGGGTGCCCGAAGACCTCCCGGGCCCGCCGGGCCTGGGCCACGGTCATCGTCGGCGCGATCACCCCCACGCCCGTCCACTCCACCAGCACATCGCCGTCCAGCCGGGCGGCCAGCGCCTTCTTGTACGGGGTCGGCTCGACGTCGTAGTACTCGGTCGGCACCATCTGCAGCGGCCGGGCGCCCGGATGCCGGGCGACGAACTCCTGGTTGACGCGGTTGAGCAGATGCGCCTGCGCGGTCCCGGCCGCCCCGCCGCCGGTACCGAACCGGTCCTTGTCCGCCGCGCAGTTCCAGTCCGTGTAGCTGATGTCGTCCAGCGGCACGGCGAAGGTCCGTACGCCGATGTCCCACAGCGTCTGGAACTTGGCGGTCAGCGCCCGCAGATCGGCCTCGGAGCTGTAGCAGACGGAGAGCCCGGGAGAGAGCGCGTAGCTGAACTCCACATGCCGCCGGCGCGCCCGGTCCACCAGCTCCTTGAGCTCCGCGAGGCGGTCGGCGGGGTAGGGGTCGCGCCACTTCTCCCGTAGGTAGGCGTCGTCCTTCGGCGAGTAGACGTAGAGGTTCATCTTGTGCTCGCCGTAGAAGTCGAGCTGGTCGAGGCGGGCCCGGTGCGACCAGGGGGTGCCGTAGAAGCCCTCGATGACACCGCGCAGCGCGGTGGCCGGCCAGTCGCGTACGGCGGTGCCCCGCACCTGGGCGCCGGGGCGGTCGCGCCGCGGGAGCAGCTGCCGCAGCGACTGCGCGGCGTAGTACGTGCCGGTGGCGTCCTTGCCGGCCAGTGCGATCCGGCCGGCGCCGACGGCGAGCGCATAGCCCTCGGCGGGCAGTCCGCCGGTGCCCCGCGCGCCCAGGTCCCGCAGCGCCGATGCCGCGCCCGCACCGTCGACGTAGACCGTCAGCCGCCGCCCGGCCGGTGCCCGGTCGGCCCGTACGACGTGGTCCGCGCCGGCGTCCCTGAGCGACTTCGACACCACCGCCAGCGCCGCGGCGTCGGCCTTCGGACCGGCGACGACGGTCACGGTCGGGGTGATGGTGACCCGGTCGGAGCGGGGGCGGACGGACTGCGGGGCGGGGGAGACGGCTCCGGCGGGTCTGTCCCGGGCCTCCCGGGCGGGGGCCTGGCGTCCGGCGGCGCCCGGCGGCCCCGACATGCCCGTCAGGGGGATCATGGCGAGAGCCAGGGCCAGCGCGGTGGCCGCCGCGGTGCGCGTACGGTGCATCCTTCGGTCCTCCTCGTGCGACGGGGTACGGGGTGGAGCCTGCTGCGAACGCCTTGCGGCAGCAGGCTCCACCCCGTGGCCGTGACGGGGCAATGGACTTTCGGACCGGACGGATGGACGGCCTCGCGGGCCGTGCGGGCCTGCCGTCAGCGCGACTTGGCGACGACCACCAGCAGACTCATGAACGCCAGCAGCACATGCGTCGCCACGACGTAGATGAACACCCGCACATACACCCCGCGGGGTGCCTTGTTCTCGACGTAGCGGCGGGTGGGGAGGGTCTCGGCGGGGATCGCCTCGTCCGGGCGATCCGCCGGGTGAGGAGTGGAGTGGTCGGGCACGGCCTAGGATCCTTCCCTGGTCACAGGCCACGGCGCGGCACATCGCCGCCCAGGCACAGCTCGGCGGCGCCGCTCTGCAGCAGCGTGTGGACGAACAGCAGCTCCGCACCGCCCCGGGAGGCGGCGGCGATACGGTGCGGGGTCAGCGAGTCGAAGTGCGCGGCGTCGCCCGGGTCCAGCACCTGCACCGCCGCACCGAGCGTCAGCCGCAGCCGCCCCTTGAGGACGTACAGCCACTCCTCGCCGGGGTGCACCCGGACCAGCTCGCCCTGCGCCTGCTGCGGCACATGGACCCGCAGCGCCTGCATCGCCCGCCCGGCGCCGCCCACGGTCCAGTACGTCCAGCCGCCGGCCTCCGACGGCTGCGCGCGGGCGGCCCGCACGATCGGGTCCCGCTCGGGGACGGTCTCGCCGAGCAGGTCGGATACCGTGGTGCCGTACGTACGCGCGAGCGCCAGCAGCATCGGCAGCGAGGGCTGGCGCCGGTTGGTCTCCAGCCGCGACAGGTGCGCGGGCGAGAGCCCCACCAGCCGGGCCGCGGCCTCCAGCGTGAGACCACTGCGTCGTCGCAGGTCGCGAAGGCGCGGTGCGACGGTGGGGAGATCCTCCGGCGGGGCGCCGGCGGGCTCGTCGGGGAGCTCGGTCATATCCCCGGTATAACCGTCCTTCGCCTCTCGGGCAAAGTTCTTGCCTCAGAGGCAAAGTCCCGTCCGAGGAGCGACGCGGCTCGCGAAGCGTCCCGTGGGGCGGCCCCGGCCCCGACCGGTCGAATCAGGACATTCAGGGTGGCGAACTGGGGTCGCCTTGTGAACTCCCGGGAAACTTCGATGATTTGGCATTGACAGGGGCATGTCTACGCGCGTCATTCTGGGAGGCATGAGAATCCCCCCACGGATCACCAGGATCGGCGCCGCCGGCGCCCTTGCTTCGGCCCTTCTCCTCGGCGGGACCGCGGTCGCCGCCACGCCCTCCGTCGCCACCGCGCGCCCGGCCGCCCCGTACGCCGCGACGGCGCACGCCACGACCGTGCACGTCCAGGCCGTCGGAGACATCTGCTACTCCAAGCTGCCCGCGCAGGCCCATGACACCCTCGACCTGATCGCCAAGGGCGGGCCCTTCCCGTTCCCGAAGGACGGGACGGTGTTCGACAACCGCGAGGGCATCCTCCCGGACCACAACACCGGCTACTACCACGAGTACACCGTCATCACGCCGGGCTCGCCGGACCGCGGTGCGCGTCGCATCGTGACCGGTGAGAAGCAGAACGAGGACTACTACACCGCCGACCACTACGCGTCGTTCGACCTCGTCGACCGCGGCTGCTGAGAGCGGCCCGCGAACTACCCGCGGCGGCCGGGGTGCACACGCACCCCGGCCGCCGTCGTGCTGTGCGCCCCCTTTTACCTGCCAATTCTCGCCTTCTTGGCAGAAGGGGCGCGTGGGGCGCACCCCCGAGGCAGGATTGTCAGTGGTTCCCGGTAGCGTTTCGGTAGAAACGAGGAGCGGGCGGGCATCGGCGGACAAGGGACCATGTGCGGTCAACTGCTGCGGCGCGCCCCGTAAAGGCCGTATCCGCCGTGGGCCTGGCGAGTCGGCATGAGGCGCTGGAGAAAAGGAAGGACGGCGAACTGCCGTGTATCGATGGGAGATCACCCGGGCCGCACTGGCGCAGCGCGTTTTCGCCATCGTCCGCAGCACGACGTACGACGAGGCGAGCGCCACCGCCGACACCCTGCTGTCCGCCGGCATCACGAGCCTGGAGATATCCCTGACCACCCCCTTCGCGCTGGAGGCGGTCACGACGCTGACCCGCGAGCTGGGTGATGACGCGGTCATCGGCGCGGGCACGGTCCTTGACGGGGTGTCGGCCCGGATGGCGGTCGACGCCGGCGCGCGCTATCTGGTCTCCCCGATCCTGGACGCCGAGGTCATCCGCACGGGCCACCGCTACGGCGTCCCGGTCTTCCCCGGAGTGTCGACGCCGACGGAGATGGTCCGCGCCCTCGAACTGGGCGCCGACGCCCTCAAGCTGTTCCCCGCCTCGGCGCACGAACCGTCCTGGCTCAAGGACATCCGCGCCTCCCTGCCGCAGGTGCCGCTGCTGCCGACGGGCGGGGTGACGCTGGACAGCGCGCCGGAGTGGATAGCCGCCGGTGCGGTCGCCGTCGGCATGGGCTCGGCGCTCTCCGAAGGCGACCGCGACACCGTCGCCAAGCGCGCCGCCGAACTCCTCACCCGCCTCGCCGAGGCCGCTCCGGACCAGGAGCCGGGCCGCGCCCCCGCGGGCCTCTACGACGACTGACGGCCCCGCCCGGCCAGGACTCCGTGGCGGCCCCGCCCCACCGCCCGGTCGAGGGGTTCACCGCGGCCCTCGGCTCTGTCACGCTGAGCGCTTCGGCCATGTGATCACGCCGCCGTGCGCGCCGCTTCCCGCCCTGGCGCGCACCGTGGCTGAGCGCGTGACCGCCCGACCAGGAGTCACAGCAGCCACCGGAGCCCGTATGAAGCGCGCCGCCACCCTGTCCGCCCTCGCCTGTCTGCTCGCCGTCACCGCCGCCGCCCCGGCGGCCTCCGAGGCCCCCGCCGCGTCCAGGGGAGCCCTGTCCGGAGCCGGCAAGAAGGTCTCGGCCCTCGACACCGTCCCGCGGCGCGGGGTACTGCGCGTCTGCACCACCGGCGACTACCGCCCCTTCACCCACCTGGACCCCAGCACCGGCACGTACCGCGGAGTGGACATCGAGATGGCCCAGGACCTCGCCAAGAGCCTGGACGCCACGCCCCGTTACGTCGCCACGACCTGGTCCCGGCTCGTCGCCGACCTGTCGGCCGGCCGCTGCGACATCGCCATGGGCGGGGTGTCCATCACCCTCCCGCGCGCCCGCGCCGTCTCCTTCAGCGAGCCGACCCGCACGGACGGCAAGACACCCATCGCACGCTGCGCCGACCAGGACAGGTACCGGACCCTGGAGCAGATCGACCGCCCGGGCACCACCGTCATCGTCAACCCCGGCGGCACCAACGAGGAGTTCGCCCGCGCCCACATCAAGCGGGCCACCCTCAAGGTCCATCCGGACAACACCACCATCTTCGACGAGATCATCGCCGGCCGCGCCGACGTGATGATGACCGACGCCGGTGAGACCCGCTACCAGGCCAAGATCCACCCCGAACTCTGCTCGATCCACCCGGACAAGCCCTTCACCTTCTCCGAGAAGGCATACGCCCTGCCCCGCGCCGACACCGAGTTCACGGCCTATGTGAACCAGTGGGTCCATCTGGCCACGCACGACGGGACGTACCGCGCGTACGAGAAGGAGTGGATGAAGTAGCCGAAGCAGCGGGAGGGGTCAGGCCGTCGTGCCGCGCTCCGTCGCATGGCTCAGCACATTGACGATCCGGCCGTTGGGGTCCTTGGTGAAGAAGCGGCGCACGCCCCACTCCTCGTTCTGGAGGGGGTGGACGATCTCGGCGCCGGCGGCCAGCACGGCGGCGTACGCCGCGTCCACATCGTCGACCTCGATGCTCATGTCGGGGGTGACGGGGGCGGTGCGGTCCTCGGTCATGAAGATGAGCTGTGCGGTGGGGTGGGCGGGGGAGGCGAGGGTCATGATCCAGCCCTGATGCATGACCTCCTCCAGGCCCAGCAGGCCGTAGAACGTGCGGCTCTCCTCCAGGGCGTCGGAGCGGATGTCGGGGACGACGCGGCGTACGGACACGGGGACTCCTCGGTCGGGGTGCTCGGTACGGGGCCTCTCTGGCTATCAGAAGCGGCCATCGGCGCGCAGGGGAAGGGCGCAGGCGCCGCCCGGTGCGGCCGAGCACGACCCTCGGTAGTAGTCCTTGTCCGGACAATGTGACCTCTGGACTTCCCGTCATCTGCCGGGGCGGATACGCTCGCCAGCGTGGGGAAACGCGATACAGAAGATGCCCTGGGCGCCGAGAGCCCCGTCCAGTTCAGCGTGGACCGGAGCAGCCCGGTCCCGCTGTACTTCCAGTTGTCACAGCAACTGGAGGCGGCGATCGAGAACGGCAGGCTCGCCCCCGGCAGTCTGCTCGGCAACGAGATCGAGCTGGCCGGCCGGCTCGGGCTGTCCCGGCCGACCGTGCGGCAGGCGATCCAGTCGCTGGTGGACAAGGGGCTGCTGGTGCGCCGCCGCGGCATCGGCACCCAGGTCGTCCACAGCCAGGTCAAGCGGCCCCTGGAGCTGAGCAGCCTCTACGACGACCTGGAGGCGGCCGGGCAGAAGCCGGCCACCCGGGTGCTGCTCAACACCACCACCGAGGCCGACGCCGAGGTCGCCGCCGCGCTGGGCATCGCCGAGGGCGCTCAGGTCGCACTGGTCGAGCGGCTGCGGCTGACGCACGGTGAGCCGGTGGCCCATCTGCGCAACCACCTGCCCGCCGGACTGCTCAAGCTGGAGACCGCCGAGCTGGAGGAGACCGGCCTGTACCGCCTCATGCGGTCGGCCGGGATCACCCTGCACAGCGCCCGGCAGGCCGTCGGCGCCCGGGCCGCGACCGCCGAGGAGGGGCAGCGGCTCGACGAGCCCGAGGGCGCCCCGCTGCTCACGATGCAGCGGACGACGTTCGACGACACCGGGCGCGCGGTCGAGTTCGGCTCGCATGTCTACCGGGCTTCGCGTTACGCCTTCGAATTCCAGCTGCTGGTCCGTCCCTGAGCGCTCTGCAAGGGCCGGCGTCGGCACATCGTGATCGGGGCCGCCGGAAAGTCCGGCGGCCCCTTCGTTGTGTCCCCGTTGTGTCTTCATCGTGATTTCGGGGTGTTTTCGTGGGGTTTTCTGCGGGTGTTTTCCGGGGTGCTTTCGGTCGGGATTGCCGGGCGGTCGATCCTTCTTCTCGTCCTTCCCCGGAGTCCGGTCGGCGCCTGCACTGAGCCCGTGCGGAGGGTTGATGCATCCAGCTATGCCCCGATATGACGCATGCCCGCGTCAGAATGTTCGGACAAAGTATTGACGTGGCTCCGTACGCGCCTTAGAACTCTCTCCAGCCGCATTCAGGCGGCCGGGAGAAAGGCGGTCCCACGATGATCGGCGTGCGAAACGTACGTATGGCTCGACCCGTCAATGTCCTCAGCGCGGCGGCCCTGGTGGCGGCCCTCGCACTGGTCGCCGGATGCAGCAGCTCCGGGGGCAAGGGCTCCGAAAGCAAGCCCGGGGCGTCCGGCAGCGGCGGCAAGAGCGCCGGTACGCCCCGGCTGACCATCGGCATGGTCAGCCACTCCGGCGAGGGCGACACCTTCTGGGACATCGTCCAGAACGGCGCCAAGGCGGCCGCCGCCAAGGACAATGTGAAGTTTCTGTACGCCAGCGACAAAGAGGGCTCCAAGCAGGCCCAGCTGATCCAGTCCTACATCGACGCGAAGGTCGACGGGCTGATCGTCACGCTCGCCAAGCCGGAGGCGGTCAAGGCCGCCGTCCGCAAGGCCGTCGCGGCGGGCATCCCGGTCATCACCATCAACTCGGGCGGCGAGGTCTCCAAGGCGTACGGCGCGCTAACGCATATCGGCCAGGATGAGTCGGTGGCCGGCCAGGCCGTCGGCGAGGAGCTCGCCGGCCGGCACGCCAAGAAGGTCCTGTGCGTCATCCACGAGCAGGGCAACGTGTCCCTGGAGGACCGCTGTGCGGGCGTCCGCAAGGGCTTCGACGGCAAGGTCGAGAACCTCAACGTCGACGGCACCAACGCGCCGGCCTCGCAGTCCTCGGTCGAGGCCAAGCTGCAGTCCGACAAGTCCATCGACTCGATCGTCACGCTCGGTGCCCCGATGGCGGCGATCTCCGTCAAGGCCAAGGAGGAGGCGGGCAGCGACGCACAGGTCGCGACGTTCGACCTGAACCCGGCCGTGGTCAAGCTCCTCAAGGCCAAGGACGTCGCCTTCGCCGTCGACCAGCAGCCCTACCTCCAGGGCTACGAGGCGGTGGACCTGCTCTGGCTGAACAAGACCAACGCCGATGTGCTCGGTGGCGGAAAGCCGGTGCTCACCGGCCCGGCCCTGGTCGGCCAGGAGGACGTTCCGAAGCTGGAGGAGTACACCGGGCGCGGGACCCGGTGAAGCCGTAACGGAAGGCGGGACCCGATGAACCGGTACAGATCGCCGGTAACGGATACTTGGTCGGTTGGAGCCGGCCGCCCGGTACCGGCGTGCGACACCGTGAAGGCGCAGCCAGGACGGCCCGGCGGGGCCGGAAGGGCGAGACAGCCAGGACGGCCGGCGCAGCCAACACGGCCGATACAGCCAACACAGCGTGACATCAGCGGGAAGGGCAAGTCCTCGTGGCAAGGGTTCGGAGAAGGGGACGCGTCGTGAGCGCCGTGGTGGCGGCGACGCTCGGCGCCTCGCTGGCGGGATGCAGCGCCACCGGAGGCAAGCGCGCCGAGGAGGAGCGGGCCGCCCAGGCCGCCGGCGGCAGGGCCGCGGTGAACACCCCCAGGTGGACGTTCGCGATGGTCACCCACTCGGGAGACGGCGACACCTTCTGGGACATTGTGCAGAACGGCGCCGAGCAGGCCGCCGCCAAGGACAACATCAAGTTCGTCTACGGGCACGACAAGGAAGCCAGCCGACAGAGCCAGCTCGTGCAGTCCTATATCGACCAGAAGGTCGACGGACTGATCGTCTCGCTGGCCAAGCCGAACGCCATGAAGGACGTCGTCCGCAAGGCCGAGAAGGCCGGTATACCGGTGATCACGGTGAATTCCGGGGCCGAGGAGTCCAAGGCGTTCGGCGCGCTGACGCATATCGGCCAGGACGAGGCGGTGGCCGGCGAGGCCGTCGGCGAGGAACTGAACAAGCGCGGCCGGAAGAAGGCGCTCTGCGTCCTGCACGAGCAGGGCAACGTCGGCCATGAGCAGCGCTGCGACGGTGCCGAGAAGACGTTCAAGGGCGATCTTCAAAAGCTCTACGTCGAGGGCACGAACATGCCCGACGTTCAGTCCTCGATCGAGTCCAAGCTCCAGTCGGACCGCGGTATCGACTCCGTCGTCACACTCGGTGCGCCCTTCGCCGCCACCGCGGTCAAGGCGAAAGAGCAGGCCGGCAGCGACGCCGAGATCGACACCTTCGACCTCAACGCACAGGTCGCGGACGGCCTCAAGAACGACTCGCTGGGCTTCGCGGTCGACCAGCAGCCCTATCTGCAGGGCTACGAGGCGGTCGATCTGCTCTGGCTCTACAAGTACAACTCCGACGTTCTCGGCGGCGGCAAGCCGGTGCTCACCGGCCCCCAGGTGATCACCAAGAAGGACGCCGCCGCGCTGCAGGAATACACGAAGCGGGGAACACGATGAGCACCACCGACGCACCACCTCTGCAGCCCGCGGGCCCGCCGGCCAAGCATGCCGACGAACGCCTGCTGCACCGCTCCCTGGCGCGCCGCCTGATGGGCCGCCCCGAACTCGGCTCGGTCGTCGGCGCGGCCGCCGTCTTCCTCTTCTTCTCCTTGACCGCCGAACCCTTTCTGCAGGCGTCCAGCCTTTCCACCGTGCTGTACGCCTCGTCAACGATCGGCATCATGGCCGTGCCGGTGGCGCTGCTGATGATCGGCGGCGAGTTCGATCTCTCGGCCGGTGTCATGGTCGTCAGCTCGGCGCTGATCTCGTCGATGTTCAGCTACCAGATGACGGCCAACACCTGGGTCGGCGTCGGGGTGTCGTTGCTGGTCACCCTCGCCATCGGGGTCTTCAACGGCATCCTGCTGACCCGTACGAAGCTCCCGAGCTTCATCATCACGCTCGGCACGTTCTTCATGCTGACGGGCCTGAACCTCGGCTTCACCAAGCTGATCAGCGGCACGGTCTCCACGAAGTCCATCGCCGACATGGAGGGCTTCGCGTCGGCCCGCGCGCTCTTCGCCTCGCATCTGACGATCGGCAGCGTCGACATCCAGATCACCATCCTGTGGTGGATCGCGCTGGTCGCGGTGGCCACCTGGATCCTGCTGCGCACCCGCGTCGGCAACTGGATCTTCGCGGTGGGCGGCAACTCCGACGCCGCACGGGCGGTCGGTGTCCCGGTGACCAAGACCAAGATCGGCCTCTATATGGGCGTCGCCTTCGCCGCCTGGGTCTCCGGACAGCACCTGCTGTTCTCGTACGACGCGATCCAGTCCGGCGACGGGGTGGGCAACGAGTTCCTCTACATCATCGCCGCGGCGGTCGGCGGCTGTCTGATGACCGGCGGCTTCGGCTCGGCGATCGGTGCCGCCGTCGGTGCCTTCATCTTCGGCATGACCAGTAAGGGCATCGTCTACGCCCAGTGGAATCCCGACTGGTACAAGTTCTTCCTCGGCGCGATGTTGCTCCTCGCCACACTCCTGAACGCATGGGTCCGCAAGCGGGCGGAGGAGAAGTCATGACAGACCTGGACAAGAAGACCGCCGAGGGCGGGAAGACGGCCCTGGTCGAGCTGACGGACGTCAGCAAGTTCTACGGCAACATCAAGGCGCTGGAGGGTGTGTCCCTGGAAGTGCACGCGGGGGAGATCTCCTGTGTGCTCGGCGACAACGGCGCCGGCAAGTCCACCCTCATCAAGATCATCGCGGGGCTGCACCGGCACGACGCCGGCACCTTCACCATCGAGGGCGAGGAGACCACCCTCTCCTCCCCGCGCGAGGCCCTGGACCGCGGTATCGCCACCGTCTACCAGGACCTGGCCGTGGTCCCCCTGATGCCGGTGTGGCGCAACTTCTTCCTCGGCTCCGAGCCGACCACGGGGGTGGGCCCCTTCAAGCGGCTCGACGTCCGCACGATGCGCGAGACCACCCGCAGCGAACTGCTGCGGATGGGTATCGACCTGCGCGACGTCGACCAGCCGATCGGGACCCTCTCGGGCGGTGAACGGCAGTGCGTCGCCATCGCCCGGGCCGTCTACTTCGGCGCCAAGGTCCTCGTCCTGGACGAGCCGACCGCGGCGCTCGGCGTCAAGCAGTCCGGTGTCGTGCTCAAGTACGTCGCGGCCGCCCGGGACGCCGGGCTCGGCGTGGTGTTGATCACCCACAATCCGCACCACGCCTACCTCGTCGGCGATCGTTTCGTCCTCCTCAAGCGCGGCACGATGGCCGGCAGCCACGCCAAGTCGGAGATCGCCCTGGAGGAGCTGACCCGCCAAATGGCGGGCGGCAGCGAACTGGAACAGCTCAGCCACGAGCTGTCCCGCACCGCGACACCGGAATTCCCCGGCGGTCACCGGCCCGAGTGATCACCGGCCCCCGCCTCCGCGCCCCGTGGTCCGCCGCGGGGCGCGGAGGCATGTGCGCGGTGCGCCGCACGGCCCCGGTGATGCACAATCGCAGCGAACCAGTACATCGAGGCCCCGGCCTCCCGAGACCCGCAGGGACGAGACGACTCTTGCGCGCACGCAGCCGCCGCGACCGTAACGGCGAAGAGGTGGGTCGATGAGCATGTACCGGGACCGGGTGCACCGCGGATCCGCGAGGGCCACCGTGCTGCGCACGGTCGGCACCCGCGAGCGGCGCTCGCATCTGACCGCCCCCCGTGTGCCCACCGTCGGTATCGACATCGGCGGCACCAAGGTCATGGCGGGCGTGGTCGACGCCGACGGGACGATCCTGGAGAAGGTCCGCACCGAGACGCCGGACAAGTCCAAGAGCCCCAAGGTCGTCGAGGACACCATCACCGAGCTGGTGCTCGACCTCTCCGACCGGCACGACGTCCACGCGGTGGGCATCGGCGCGGCCGGCTGGGTCGACGCCGACCGTTCCAATGTGCTCTTCGCCCCCCATCTGAACTGGCGCAACGAGCCGCTGCGCGACCGGCTCGCCGGCCGGCTGGCCGTCCCCGTCATGGTCGACAACGACGCCAACACCGCCGCCTGGGCGGAGTGGCGGTTCGGCGCCGGCCGCGGCGAGGACCACCTCGTCATGATCACCCTCGGTACGGGCATCGGCGGCGCCATCCTGGAGGACGGCGCGGTCAAGCGCGGCAAATACGGTGTGGCGGGCGAATTCGGCCATATGCAGGTCGTCCCCGGCGGCCACCGCTGCCCGTGCGGCAACCGCGGCTGCTGGGAGCAGTACAGCTCCGGCAACGCCCTCGTACGGGAGGCCCGGGAGCTGGCCGCCGCCGACTCCCCGGTCGCGTACAACATCATCGAGCGGGTCGGCGGCCGCATCGGCGACATCACCGGGCCGCTGATCACCGAGCTGGCCCGGGAGGGCGACGCGATGTGCGTCGAACTCCTCCAGGACATCGGCCAGTGGCTCGGCGTCGGCATCGCCAACCTCGCCGCCGCCCTCGACCCGTCCTGCTTCGTCATCGGCGGTGGTGTCAGCGCCGCCGACGACCTCCTGATCGCCCCGGCCAGGGACGCCTTCCGGCGCCACCTCACCGGCCGCGGCTACCGCCCCGAAGCCGCCATCACCAAGGCCCAGCTGGGCCCCGAGGCCGGAATGGTCGGCGCCGCCGATCTCGCCCGCCTGGTGGCCCGCCGATTCCGCCGCGCCAACCGCCGGCGCGTGGAGCGCTACGAACGCTACGAACGGGCCGGCCGCCGATGACCGAAACCGAGTCGCCCACCATGCACGACGACCACCTCCCCACCCCGCCGCCCCGGGACAAGCGCCGCCGCCCCGTGCTGATGGCGCTGATCGTCTTCCTGCTGATCGCGATCCCGGCCGGCTATATCGTCATCTCCGCCGAGCAGAGCCGCGACAGCGGCGAGGGCAAGGAGCAGGAGGCCGCCGCCACGGGCCTGACCAACGCCTTCCCCTCCAAGGTCCAGCAGCGGATCTACAACGTGCCGGTCCCGATCGGCTCCACCCCGGTCTGGTACTACGAGACCAACTCCTGGGAGACCAGCTCGCTGTTCGTCCAGTTCCGGACGAACGACTGGGGCCTGGAGCACTACCTCAAGGCCGTCGGCACCAGCACCGCCGCCCTGAAGAAGGGCCTGAAGACCATTCCGCCCGAACAGGCGGCGAAGGTCGGCTGGGACTTCGGCGTCGACTGGCCCTGGGCGGGCACGACGACCACGAGCAAGGCACCGCATCCGTACCAGCGGATCATGGTCAGCTATGACGAGCCGGGACACCCGGTCGTCTACACCGTCTCGACGGTGCGGTTCTGACCTGCGCGGACCTTGCTCCGGGCAGGGGCGGCGGCCCGGGACGAGGCCAGCAGCCGGTGGTGTCACCGGCGGGCCGCGGTGTCGGAGGGCGGCTCCCAGGTCAGGACGGCTGGGGTTCGGTCAACCCGTTCGGAACCTGCCACTCGTGGCGCCGCCCCTTGTTGGTCAACCGCAGGCCGTTCTTGAAGACGACCAGGCCCAGTTCGCTCGCCGCCTTCGCCACAAGGGGCGCGGTATCGCCCGTCTTCCCGTAGCCGAAGTTCAGCACGGACCCGGCCTGGAGCGCCGTCTTGGTGTAGTCCGCAGGCGGGACCTTGACGAGGTCGGCGGCCTGGTCACCGATGAGGTGCCGGATCAGGGTCGGCCCGGTTCCGGTGAAGGCCGGGCCGGGCAGTACTTCGCGGATGAAGTCGAGTACGGCCTTGGTCAGGGCGATACCGGCCGCCGAGGACTTCTGTTGGCGCCTGAGGATGGTGTCGAAGAGTTCCGCGCCGTCGTCGTAGGAAGGCGGGTTCAGCCGGTCGTCGACCCCCAGGACGTGTCCGACGACGCGCCAGACGTGGAAGAAGGCGTCGCGGTCCTCGGGCGGCAGGTCGACGCCCAGCCGCACAAGCCCTCGCGGGATGATGACAGCGAAGCTCATCAGCGTCCCGGCCAGGTCTTCCTGGTTGACCGGCAGCCCCCAAGCCCGGCTCCAGTCGTCCTGGCGGCCGACGTGGTACCGCATGGTGGCGTGCAGCAGACGGATCTTCTGTGCCGAGCGGAGCCCGCGCCCCCGGGGTCCCAGACCCCCGTCGTCGAGGACGTCGACCACGAACTGCGAGGTCTCCATCAGCCTCCGGTACACCCCCGAGGTCAGGCGCTGTGAACGTGCGAGCACCTGGGCCCCGTCCGCGCAGCCGTAGCACAGTGGGAGGGAGGCGCACAGCAGTGTCGAGACGACCAGCGCCTCGTAGCGGCCCAGCAGGGTGCGACCGCGCTCGATCAGCTCCCGGTCGGCCCACTCGGGCAGTACGGAGCTCTGCTCGAAGTACCGCTGGAGCTGGGGCGGCAGGCCGGCGGGCAAGGTGTCGCTGTTCTTGCCGAACCCGAGCAGCGCCCGCCGTACCTCTTCCTGTCTCCCCAGCTCGTAGGTCTCGGCGATCGCGGCGTCGCCCGCCGCATCACCGGTCTCCCGCATCCGGTCCAGCACCTCGTCCGTCCACACACCGGCGGGCACATCGGCCTCCTCGAATCAGGTCATCTCGTCCACGTCTACCAGCCCGAGCGGGGCGCTGACGGCAACGTCACCCGAACGAGAAGAAGGACGGCCGGATGGGCGCTCATGCGTCGAATCCGGTCTCGCCCGAGCCGGCCACGAGGCCGTCCGCCGCCCCCGGCTGGACACTCAGCGTGGAGTCGGCAGGGATCCCCGGACGCCGCCTACTTCGACGATGTCCTGGGCCGGGGGTGCCGAACAGGCGTCGTCGGGGCTGGTGAAGGCCCTCGGCAGGTAGCGCACGGCCAAGGCGCCGAGTGCGGCGTGGAGGATGCCTGCGACCGCGGCGGCGGCGTGCAGACCGGTGACGAAGGCGGCCTTGGCATCGCTGACCGCTGCGGCCGTGAGGCCGGGTGTCCGGAGCGTCTCGTTGAGAGTGCCGGCGAGGTCGGGGCCCTGGAGTCGGAAGACCGCAGCGGCCAGCGAGCCGAGGAGCGCGATGCCGAGGGCGTTGCCGATCTCATTGCTGGTCTCGGCGATCGCTGCCGCGGATCCGGCGCGCTCCGTGGGCACCGCGGCGACGGCGATGTCGGCGACCACGCTGAAGGAGATGCCGTAGCCGATGCCGGCGATGACGGTGGAGGCCACGTACCAGCCGATGCCGCCGGAGGCGCCGGGCGCCAGCAGCACGAGCATGCCGGCGGCGATGAAGAAGTGGCAGGCGATGAGCGCTGCCCGGGGGCCGATACGTGCGACCACAGCAGGTGTGGCGATGCAGGTCACGGTGAGCACAGCGGCGCCGGGGAGAGCGACGAGAGCCGCGTCCATGACGGTCAGACCGAGGACGGACTGGAGGTAGATCCCGCCGAGGTAGGCCGTTGCCGACCAGGCTGCCAGCGGCAGCAACCCGGTCAGGGCCGCGATCGTGAACACCCGGTCGCGGAAGAGGCGGAAGTCGATCAGCGGGTGTTCGAGGCGATGCTGCCGCCGGACGAACCACCCCAGCGCCGCGACGCCGACGATCCCTGTGGCCGTCGGGGCCGCGGTCAGCCCCTCCGCGGCAACATGCTTGATCGCGTAGACGGTCAGCAGGATGCCCACGGTGGAGAGCACCACGCTCAGGATGTCGACGCGGCCGGTTCGCGCGGCACGTACCTCGCGGAGCAGGATCGGGGCCAGGACCAGGAACAGCACCACGACGGGGAGATTGACCAGGAAGACCGACCCCCACCAGAAGCTGCTCAGCAGCCGCCCGCCGATGGCCGGACCGATCGCGAAGCCCGCGGCGAACGTGGCGGCGAAGATGCCGATCGCCTTCGCCCGCCGGCGCGAGTCGGGAAACAGTTCGCTGAGTACGGCCAGCGCCGACGGCAGCAGCGTGGCACCGGCCACACCCATCAGGGCCCGGAAGGCGATCAGCAGCTCCGGCCCGGGGGCGAACGCCGCTCCCGCCGAGGCTGCGCCGAACACCGCCGTGCCCGTCATCAGCAGCTTCAGCCTGCCGTACCGGTCCCCGATGTTCCCGAACGCGATGAGCAGGGACCCGACGGCGAACCCGTAGACGTCCAGGATCCACAACGCCTGATCAGCGGTCGGCGACAGCGCCTCGGAGACCTTGGCCATCGCCAGGAACAGAACCGAACCATCCATCGCGACCAGCAGCACCGGCCCGAGTACCACCAGCAGACCGAGCCACGCCCGCAGGCCCGGCGAGTGAGAAACACGCTGTTCGTCCATGCCTTTGACGGTGCGGCACCGCCCGCCCGGCAACCATCCCCGCGCCATGGGTACACCTGGCAGGGATACTCAGGGGCGGACCGTGGCGCCTACGCTCCAAGGCATGGAACTGGAGAGCCTCGGGACCTATCTCAAGACCCGCCGCGACCGGGTCACACCCGCCGACGTCGGCCTGCGCATGTACGGTGCCGCCCGCCGCGTACCGGGCTTGCGCCGCGAGGAACTCGCCCACCTCGCCGGCGTGAGCGCCGGCTACTACACGCGGCTGGAACAAGGCCAGGCCGGTACGGCCTCCCAGCAGGTCCTCGATGCGCTCGCCGGCGTGCTCCAGCTCGATCCGGTCGAGACGGCCCACCTGCACAACCTCGCCCGACAGTCCGCCCCACCGCGCCTCGTCCGCCCCCGGCCCGAAAGGCCGCATCCGCGGGTACTGGCGCTCCTGGCCTCTCTGGGCGAGACCATACCGGCCGTCCTGCTCGGCCGCCGCGGCGACGTACTGGCCTGGAACCGCACCGGACATGCCCTCGTCGCCGGACACATCGACTTCGACGCACCCCACGATCCCGCGCGACGACCGTCCATCCCCCGGATGTTCTTCCTCGACTCCCTCACCCGCGACATGCACCGAAACTGGTCCGAACTCGCCCGAATACACGCCGCCTACCTGCGGCTCACCGCGGGCCGGTATCCCACCGACGCCCGGTTGGCCGAACTGATCGGCGAACTCGCCATGCGCAGCCGCGACTTCGCCGAACTCTGGGCCAAGGCGGACGTCGCGGACTGCACTGTGGGCACCATGCGCCTACAGCACCCCACGGTTGGCGGGGTCGACGTCGACTACCAGGTGTGGCTCCAACCTGAGAGCCCCGACCACCGGCTGGAGGTCTACACGCCCAACGACCCCGCCTCGGCCGATGCCTTGCGACTGCTGTCCGACCAAGCCGCCGACCAGCGGAGACCCAAGGGCCGCACCTGCTGAGGCGGTCTCTTCACCGATCACGACGGGGGACGCTTCGACCGGCGCACTCAGGACCACGGACCACGATCTGAGATCGCGCAGGGTGCGAGTGAGCCACCGAGGCGCACTCTCCAGCATCGCCGTGATGGGGCCGGAAGACACCTCAGTCCTGATCACGAGCAAGGCACCGAATCCGTTACCAGCGGATCATGGTGAGCTACGAGGAGCCGGGGCACCCACCCGGTCGTCCACACCGTCTCCACGATGAGGCTCTGACCTGCGCGCGCCCCGCTTCGGGCGCGATCGGCTTCGGCCATGACATGGCTGGAGATCAGCAAGGTGACTCCGTCGGCCGCCGAGGCGAAGGACATCAGGTTCTCCCCGATACGCTCGGCCCGTAGCGCGGCTAGCGGTTCACCGGGTGCGGGCAGAGGGAACTCCAGCTCCGGGACCACGTAATCGAAAGTTGGCGTTGACCTGCTGGACCGGGGGGAGGAAACGGGACTGGCTATTCCCGGCGGCAGAGACCGTCGCCCTGCCGCAGCCTTGTCTCTCATGACGGTTCCCATCTGATGTTCTGGGCCTTGAACACCCGGCTATGAGTGCCACCGGTCGGCGTGTGGAAGCGCCGTTAGCAGCACGGCTTTCGCTGCTAAGGGTTCAGCGCGCTTCACACAGACGCGCCCGCAAGCCGGCAGCAGACACTGAGCGATGGCGAGGCCGTTCCACACGGCCGCGACGGAGGGGATGCGCGCGCCGCCGAAGGGGATCAGGGCCATGCTGGGGTGCGTTGCGTTGCCCCGCAGTCGCACCACTCAGCGATGATCTGCGACTTCGGGATGGGCTGCCGGTTCAGGATGCTTCGCCGCAACAGCAGGGTGCATTCGATGGCATCACTCGATCAGGGGAATGTGATCAGGTCAGCGCCGAAGCACCTCAACTGCCCCCTCGTGTCGACGGTTGGCTTGAAAGGCTCGGAACCCCCTCGGACAACCTTGCGGCTGTCACTCCAGCGCAGGCGGAATCGCAGCACACGGACAGGGCGCCCCGAAATCGGGAATCGATTGCCTTCGCTGCCCTGGGCCTGATTCGCACGCTAATTGGCGCTGGCTGATCTTGCCCTGTTTCGCGGCAACGGTCTTTACACGCCTCCCATGGCTCGGTGGAGTTATTGCTCCGAAAGAGTGACAGGGGAGGGTGTCTGTGAGCGAGCTGCTGGAAGGCAGTCAGTACCTGATCAAGAGCAAGAAGACCGGGTTGTATATGACCGGGAAGCCGAATCCGGACCGTGCGGAGCACGGAACCGTCGAGATGCAGCCTCTGCGGGAGGGGGAGGAGCGCAAGACACAGCTGTGGGAATTGCGGCAGGGCAACGCCCAGGGGCGGTTCATGCTGCGCAACATGCAGCGGCGGCAGTCGTACCTGCACCCCACCGGGCACAGCGGTGATGCCAGCACCCGACTGGAAGAATTCGTCTACGAGCAGGACCACGAAGACAGCTACATGTGGGAGCTGGCCAAGGAGGCGGCTCCGGGTGGTGATGTCTGGACGCTGAAGTGCGTGGTCGGCGGGCGCTGGCTCAACATCGTGGGCCACAGCGACGCGGCGGGCGCCCAGGCGGAGATCTACGACGACCACCAAGACACCCACGCCTACCGGCAGTGGACGCTGGAGCGGGTCCCCTCGACGGCATCCGGGGTCGAACTGCCGCTGACCTTCTCCGTCCCCCAGGAGTTCCAGTCCCTGGACCTCCTGGCCTCCGCCGAGGAGAACACCAACCAGCTGCTCGAACGGCTCGGGAAGCTCGACCCCCCGCCGTCGCAGGAGGAGCTCGCCCACGCCGTCCTCGCGCAGCAGACGATGTATGAGGTGTTGACCGCGGCCGGGGCCGTCTACGCCGGTGTCCTGCTGGCCAAGACGCCGGGAGACGCCCCGCCGGAGCAGCAGCACCTGAGCTCGGCGATGCTGACGGTCGTCGCCCGGCCCAGCGAGCTGAACAACGAGGAAACGGTCGACCGCCTGGCACGCACGCTGGGGGCGATCCATCCCGAGGCCGAGGTCGGCGTCTCCCGGATGCCCACGGGGCGCGTGGTGCTGCTGACCCAGGACAGCAAGGTCGACCAACCGGCCAACCTCCTGGCCAACGGCGGCCCGCCCACCGTGGTGCGCCAGTTGCATGTCTTCGTGCCCGTCCCGGGCCGGCTGGCGATGGCGGACTTCTCCATCTCCACCGAGAACGTCGCCGAGTGGGACCACTACGTCGACATCCTGGCCGGCGTCTGCAACACCATCAAGTTCACCTGAATCCGACTGCCGCCACGGACAAAGGACTCGCCATGACGAAGTCGCTGTACACACTGGAAAGCGAAGCCAAGACCCAGCTGCCCAACCTCGGCTACAACGCCTCCGTGCACGACCTGGTCGTGCAGGCCGCACACAAGGAACTCAACCGGTTCGTCGAGAACGAGGGCGAAGCGGTGCATATGTGGGGCTGGGACCCGGGCTCTTTGCACGACGCGGACCGCTACCGCATCAGCCAGCTCCTGCGCTCCTTCACCTACCAGGAACAGCGCATCATCGCCGCCCTGAAACGACTGGACGAGCAGTACCGCGCCTACGTCGCTTCCTCTCCCCAGGCCCGCGCGAATGCCGAGGCGTTCATCGCCTCGCTCAATCAGGCCGCCGCCCGCCGCGTCGTCGACATCGTCCTCACCCACCGGCCGTGGGATGCAGCGGCCTCCTCGTTCACGGATGACAAGCGAGACCAGGTGGCCAAGGATGTGGTGGCCAAGTGGCAACAGGCGGCTTCGTATTTCGATCCTCACGCTTCCCAGGAGGGGCGGGTGCCCTGGGGGTACCACGAGGATTGGCGGGTGAGCGAGAGCGAACGCCTCGTGGATGGTGTGCTCGCGCAACACATCAAAGACACGCCCGCGATGGCGAAGGTCACGGAGGCTGTCAACAAGGACATCGAGGATCTCCAGGGAGGCGACACGGGGTTCGACTACGACGAGCCCACTGCCGACGACGAGCCCGGTGCCGCTGACGGGCCCGGGACAGGCTTCAAGGCGCTTTCGGGCCTCAAGCCCCTCGCGAAGCGCGCCGAGGGCGCTATTGACTTCGCCGGAGACGTCGCTGAGGACTTCCTGCCGAAGCCCGTCGCGGATGCCGCCCGCCCCGTCGTGAACGCCGTCGAGGACCTTCTGGCCCGCATGTACGAGACGTACGCCGACCCGCATGCGGGCACCTACCCCCAACCTCCCTTCCGTCGCATCCACACCCTGCACAGCGTCATCGACTTCCACGACCCCCAAATCGCCCGCGAGCTCGGCTGGCGCAGCAACGCGTTCGCCTCCAACCCCTGGGACGAGCAAGGGAACGAGAGGCCCGAGGACACGTCCTTCAAGGGTTCCGGGTTCGACATGGACTTGTGGCGTCTGAAGGACCACGGCTACCCCACCGCGCGCATCCCCGACGGGCGGCTGTACGACCTGGTGGACATCGCCCTGGCCGTGCAGGCGGAGTACCAGCTGCAGTGCTTCTTCGTGGACCGGGAACTGGCCAAGGTCATCGAGACCCGGGGTAAGGAAGAGCAGTGGCTCTACAAAAAGACCGCGGAGTGGGCCGCCGAGCTGGCCGCGGCGAAGCAGCGGGAGATCGACCGCTGGAGCTTTTGGGGTGACGTCCTCGGCATGGTCAGTGCCGTCGCGGGCGTCTGTACGTTCATCCCGGGGCTGTCTTTGATCGCGGGCCCGATCGCCGTCGTCACCGCTGGTGTGTCGCTCGGCTTGCACGCCAAGGCCATCTCCCTCAAGGGGAAGGTGGACCTCGCGGATGGCGTCACGCTCGCAACGGATGTGCTGTCTGCCCTTCCCGTCGTCGGCTCAGTGGCCAAGGGGGCGAAGGGCGCGTGGGCGGCGGCCCGTTTGAACAAGGTCGCCAACGTGATCGTCCGCGATGGCGGGCGGGCGCTCGTCGGGGCGATCGCCAGCAAGAGCGCATCCGACGCCAGCCGGGTGTTCGACTACCTGGGCAAGAAGGGCGCCAAGGTGGTCACCGGCACCGTCATCGAGAGCAAGATCCCCGGGAGGGTGCTGCAGGGGGCGGTTGCCCTGGCCACGCAGGTACCCACGGCTGTCGAATGGGCCACCCCCGTGGACCAAGTAGCGAAGGACACGGCCGCTGGTACCGCGCTGACCGCCAATGTCGGCCAGACCATTGGCGAATGGGACACGGTGGGCGCCTTCACGAAGAAGGTGGGCACCCTCAGCCTCGAACGTTTCGGGAAGTTCTTCACGAGCCTCCACTGAGGCACCCCTCGCCCGGAGCACCACGCTTCGCAGGGAGCCACCCCGGCCGGCGCCGGGCCCCCAGGGGCCCGGCGTTTCTTCCACAGGACCCATTCGGACGGCAACGCCGAATGCGCCGACGACAAGCCACGACACCGCCTGATCCATCCAGGTCTCAGCACCGGCCTCGCCTGGTAATCCTGCCGCTACATCAGCGTCCTCAAGCACTGGCGTGGTCTGGCACATGCGCACCGACAAACCCGCCATCCAGAGGCTCTCCGACAGCCGCTCACCGGAGCCAGAGCCGGATGCAGGGTGGTGACGGGTTTCCCGAGAGCAATTGTCAAGAGCTGTGGATCAGCAGCTGTTCACACGGTCTCGTGGTTCAGGTGGATGAGCCCTTCGATGGAGCCCAGGCGGGCCTGCATGGCGGGGTCCGCAACCGGCGTGGTGGTGAGCAACAGCACCTGGGCCGACGGGTGTTCCGGAGCGTAGAGGTCGTCTTCGCCGTCGTCGCCGGGGATCGGGTTGGGCTGGATCTCGACCCGTCCGTTGGGGCTGCTGGCGAGGTGGTAGACGCCCCGGTAGTCGCTGTCGCGCTCGGTGAAGACCAGCCCGAGACAGTCACTGACGAGCCGGACCAGGTCGTCGGCGGTGTGGGCGCTGGTGCCGTAGGTGTGATGGTCGGTCATGGTGCATCAGACCCTATGCCGCGACGGTGGCGGGACGCTCGACCAGTTGGACGCGTTCGAAGCGGGCCCCGACTCGGACGAGGGCGACGAGGTGGGGCGTTGAGCACGTTGGCCGTTTTGTGAACCCAGCACCTCTGATGCCGGGAGGCGGGGAAGACCTCGGCCAGGGTCTTCCAGAAGCCGAGAGCCCCGTCGCCCACCGCCAGGACCGGGGCACGCATTCCCCGGCGTGCGCAGTCGCGCAGCAGGTCCGCCCAGGACTCGTCCGACTCGCGGTAACCGTCCTTGAGCGCGACCAGCTCCTTGCTGCCGTCCGCACGCACGCCGACCAGGACGAGCACGCAGGCTTTGGCTTCCTCCAGGCGGACGTTGAGGTGGATGCCGTCGGCCCACACGTACACGTAGTCGACCTCCGCGAGGTCGCGGTCCATGAACGCGGCGTGGTCGGCCTGCCACTGCTGGGTCAGCCGGGTGACCGTGGCTGGAGACAGCCCGGCTGAACTGCCCACGAACTGCTCCAGCGCGGGCACGAAGTCGCCGGAGGACAGGCCGTGCAGGTAGGGCAGGGGCAGCACCTCGCTGTCGGACGATCTCGTCGATCAGGGAGGAGCCGCTGGCCGTGGTGCCGTCGTCATTCACTACGCTGAGGACGTGCCTTCCCGGCCGGTGCTGCGAACACCGGTCTTGCTCGGTGACCTATCGATCAATCACTCGGGAAGGTACGTCCTCCCCGAGGCGATCCACAGGTCCTGAGCATTGCTCGTTTCCCGATTCTCCCCATGCGTACGCACGTAGGGAGTTTCGGAAAAACACAGCACCATCCTGCACCCCCGCCCGGTCACCCGCAGGCATACTCACGCCGGTTTCAGGACTTTCTGCGAGATCGAGAACACTACGTACTCCGCGGGGCGGGTCGGAGCGATGGCAATGTCGCACGTCACGATGCCCTCAGCCTGGGCAGCCGGCGGGTTGTTCTTCTCGTCGCACTGCACAGAGAACGCTTCCTCGGGAGAGCTGCCCTTCAGTACTCCCTGCTTCCACTTGCCATGCAGGAACCCGCCCACGTTCTCCTTATGGGCCTCCAACGTCTCCGGCGTCACCTCGTTGCCTTCAAAGGGGACCGACTCCTCGATTCCCTCCTTCAGGCCCTCCACAAGGACGCCATCCGCTCCCGGGATATCCACGCTTTGCCCTCCTCCATCTCGACACCACTCGACCGGAGTGAAGCCTCCCCGTCAGACGGGGCGAGCGAACGAAGACCACTCGACTGTGTGACCCCAGGTCTCGACCCTGACGCTACGCTGCGGGCCCGCCTCGACCTCGACACCAGCCCGCGCCTCGGCACAGCCCCCGCCGACCGCGGCACGGCCACTACTCGACGATGTCCTGGATGCTAATAACCCCCCGTGCGAGCAGAACCCGTCGGATGCGCTCAGAGATGTTGAGGCCCAGACGGTTATCGAGGGTTTTGTACGTTTCGAGCAGGTAGAGCCCCTCCTCTTTGTTTGCCACGAGAGACTCGGCACCCGGAAACGTAACGGCCCGGAACTCTTCCTTCAGAGTGGAGTACTTCTTCCACAGATACGGGGCAATATCAGAGTTCTGCAGGAGGTACTCGTTGATCTGGACACGGTAGAAGCGCTGCAGGCGACGCGGGGTCAGCTCGCCGGGGTCGATCTTCGACTGCAGGCTCAGGTCGTCTCGGACGTCGAACTCCTTGTAGACCGCCTTAACGTTGATCTTCTCGCCGTTCATGATGAACTCGCCGAAGACTTTGTTGCCGGAGCCGACGACGGCGGTCTGGATGGCACAGAACAAGAGGATCTTCAGGCCACCCTTGGCCGTAATGGTCTTGAGGATCTCCCCGTCCGAGTAGTTGTCCGTCGACACAGGCTGGAAGCCCTTGAAGTCGGCGATTGCGACGAGATCCTTCAACTGCTGGTTGTTCAGGAATTGCTGTTCCATGCCCATGGCTGGGTGACTCCCTGTCCTCGTCCCTCGGTGCGCACGCTTCGGCCCGTCGATAGGGTCAATTCCTCGCTGGTTACCCCAGGGCCGGCCGGGTAGGCCGAGCAGAGGGTGGATTCAGCCGGTGGGGGGAACGGTGGCTTGACCTCGCCTGCCTCGGGCTGGGCGGCGGGACCGCGGTCGACACTCCGCGGCTACCTCCGCATCGGCTACGCCCAGATCTCCCCCCGAGCGTGTCCGTGCCAGGATGACGAAGTCCGTCGGCTCCGGAAGGACGCCGCCGACGAGCAGCTCTCGAAGTGACTTGCCAGGTAAGGAGTGCAGGGCCACTCTTGCCGACAAGTGGTCGCTCGACGTGAGGCACTCCTGGCGTATGGGGTACCCCTGACATGCGGCGGCGGGTGAGCGGCCCGAAGGATTCCCTCCCCGTACCGCTTACTCCTTGCTGCCCGACGTCTCCACCGGATAGGGGACATGGGTTCGTCGGTCGGGGGCGACGGCCATCCGGCCATCCGGCCATCCGGCCACCCGCCGGCGGCCGGGTCCGCTGGGCGCAGACGCGACGCTCGCGGATGCGGCAGCCCAGGCCGATCGGAGTCGCCGCCCGGGGGTCTTCCAGGGCAACGCCTTCCGCGTAGACCAGACGACGCGCGTGGCGCAGTTCGCAGCCGAGGGCGATGGCGAACTCGGCGCGTGGCGCGTGATGCCCGGCTCCGCCTCGGGCGACGGTGCGCGTCACCCAGAAGTGACGCTTGCCGTCGGCCATTTCGGCGGAGGGTGCTGAGGGGCGGTCGCAGACGGTCTCGAAGCCGACCCCGAAAACCTCATTTTGCCACGCTCGGGAAGCCGGACATCCGTTTCACCAGCGCGCTCGACAACGACATTGAGGTTGCCGAACGAGCCGATCAAGTGCTGGTCTACGACCTGCCTGTAGGGCAGGACGGACTGCTCTGGCAGGACCTGCTGTCCTGGTGGCAGGAGGCTCGCAACAGCACCGACGAGGCCCAGGCGGGTCGGTCCTTGTACCGTCGCATGGCAGCCTGCCTGCCCCGGGAGTCGAAGGGGCAGCACAACCCTTTCTGGATCCACCACAGCATCTACCGAAGCCAGCTGAGTGACGTACCGGCTCTCCTGCCGGCGATACGGCTGCACTGGGACCCCAAGACCGTGCGCGAGGGCGGTGAGCGGTCCCTACAAACCTGCGTATGGACTTCCAGGGGCCGAGGTCGCCTTGGCCTGCGGCCAGTGCCGATAGCCGGTGCCGTGGCATGGAGTAAGGGATTGCTGATGGCAAAGGGCAAAGTGAAGTGGTGCAACTCTCAGAAGGGCTTCGGCTTGATCCAGCCGGACGACGGCGGCACGGAGGTGTACTTTCATTCCTCTGGCGTCGCAACCCAGGCCCACGGGATCCTGGACGATGACCAACCGGTCGACTACGAGCTCACACAGGGGCCCAAGGGCCCCCAGGCAGCGAACGTCATTCCCCGGTAGTTGGCACAGCCCGGTGGCTTGACCCACCAGTCATGCAGGGGCAGGCCACCGAGTGGAATTCGCCAACAGCATCCGAGACCGTCCGGGGCGCCGCTGTCTGCCGGGTCAGGCCAGGAGGAAGGCCGCGGCCGTCGCTGCGCCGAGGGACGCGCCGGCCACGGTCTGGGCGATGGTGTGGTACGTCAGCGCCACCCGGGACCAACAGACCGCGACAGTGAGCAGGTAGGCGAGCAGCCACCAGGGCGAGTGCACGACGGCGAGCAATGCGGGGACCGCGGACGCGACCGCGGAGTCCACGCTGATCTTCCAGACCGTGTTCACGGCGAGAAGGACGACGGTCATGGCCCACAGGGCGAGCATGGCGACGAGGATGCCGGTCGGGGCCCCGCCGAGGACCATGGCGAGCGAGCCGAGGCCGATCGACGCCAGGATGACGAAGAAGATCGGGGCCCGCTTCGTGCGGTCCACCACGTGCCGGTCACCCCACGTGCCTCTCGTCCGCTCCCACTCGATGTACCCCGCCGGGACGAGACCGGCGCACACTGCACCGAGAAGGCCCCATGGAATGCCGGTCCAGTCGCCCGCGGCCGCCAGGCCGATGCCGACCATGCCGACCACGAGGACGTTACGGGGCTGAAGAACATCAGTGACGGTCCGGGCCGTCATGGCGTAACTCGTCATGCGGCTTGTCCCCCCGGCGGCGAGCATCCTTTGCTATGGGCCGGGCTGCTCTTCTTGTACGCCCGGCCACTCGGCGGAGCCATGCGCTCTCTCCGTCCTGGTCCGTGGCCGCGGGCTGCTCGAACGCCGCGACTGGACCCGCGGGCGCCCCTCCCACCTTGGCTGCAGGCGCGGCTTTGATCCAGTATGCCTGAGCGACGGAGCGGTGGACGGCTCTCGCCCTGGCGGCCGCCATCAGGTCGTGGGACGTGATGACACAGCTTCTCGATCGCGTCTGCGACATCGTGGATCCACCTGTCGAGCCGGAGCTCGGCGTCCATGTCGCGGCGGGTCGGCTCGCGGTAGCGGGAGCGCGGCGGCTCCATCGGCATGGAGGGGAAGGCGGTCATCAGTTCGCGCCACATTGGGTACGGACGGGCGAGGGCCCACCAGGCGTGGGCCGCGTATGACGCGGAATCGTCCGATGCCTCAAACGCGACGCTTCCCGGAGGTCTTTCCGCTGGTCAGATCCGTACAGCCTTGGCCCCCGTCATAGGGGTTGTGAGAGATGAGGAACCCCCGTCGGCTGGCTCGGCGGGGGTTTCTGCGGTCAGGGGTGGGCCTGGTGCGTGGTGTTCGACGCGGTCTTGCTGTGAGCTGGAGCCAAAACGTGAGACTGGGACAGGAACTCGTGCGCTACCACCTGCTCGGGGAAGCCCTGGACGACCTGCACCACGATCTGCAGTGATCAACTGCCGCACCCACGGGTGGGACTGTTTGATCGGTGGGGCTTCTGGGGGTGTCGCCGAGCTGACTGCGAAAGTCGCCAGTAGTTGATCTTGGGCTCAGTGGGGTGACCGGCGATCGCATTGCGCGGTGCCGGCCGGGGGCGAGTCACCAGTTGCACGGGTACGCCCGCCGACATCGGGGCGGGCGAACGGGGTCCGGGCGTCGCTGTCACCTCGGGGCGAAGCAGCGCGCAGGGACTGCGAGACGGGGGAGCCCGGGCGGTCTTGTGCGACCTGACGGACACCGAGGTGCTGCTCAGGTCCGTGTCCGTCAATTCAGGTCTGTGTCCGTCAATTCTTGATGAATCCTAGTATCCGGTATTCGAGGGTGCCCTCTCGGTAGGCTCGGTACATTCGTGCGTGACGCATGATGGACCGTTCCATATCTTTTTTCAGATCGGGGTCCGTTCCTTGCTGGTGGAGTATTTCTTCTGACCATGCGTTGACGTGGAGCGCGGTTTCGGCGATCTTGTCGGTGATGAGGTGGTTCTCCGCGAGTTGGAACCCTTCGCGTTCGGCGGCCGTGATGTAGTCGGTGGCGGCTCCCATGCAGGTCCGGAACAAGGTATCGGCGAGCTCCTGGCCTCGTTGTGTGGTGTGGAAGAGGTCGGAGATGCAGAAGACCCCGCCGGGCTGCAGCACGTGCCGGGCGTGGCGGAAGAGGGTGGGGCGCGGTATATAGCAGGAACTTTCGATGCAGACAGCGGCGCCGAATGTTCGGGGAGGGTAGTCGAGGGAGAAGTCCAGGCAGGCCGTCTCAATGAGATCGCCGACCTGTGCGGCCTCGGCGTATTGCCGTACCAACATTTCGTGGTCGGGGATGTTCGTGAGCGCGGTTACCGCGAGTTGTCGCTCCTGTGCCCAGTAGATAGCCGGTCCGCCCAGGCCGCAGCCGATGTCGAGCAGTGTCCCTTCCTGTAGGGCTGAGTAGGCGTCGAGGAGTTGTGTGCTGTGGTCCAGCAAGAGTTCTTGGGCGTGGCGGAGGCGTTCTCGGATCGGTTCGGCCAGGCCGGTGGTGTCGGCCTGGCCGTCGGGGTAGTAGCCGTGGTGATAGTGCACCTTGGGCGGCGGCCCGTAGCGCATGATGATCGCATCGGTTTTGGCTTGATAGAAGTCTGGTGCGGAGGGGTTGCTGTCGGGAGTGCGCCATTGCATTGCTGGTTCGTCCTTTCTTGTCGGTGGTGATCAGCGGAATGGCTCGATGTCCTGGTGTGCTTTGCCGTGTCAGTGGTCGCGATTGATCGTCTGGTGGGGCGTTCACGGTGAGTTCGAGGACTGCGGACTGGTAGGAATAGCGGGGCAGGTGGTGCAGGGCCGCTTGGGGTTCCTGGATGGTCTGTTCGGTCGCCCAGTGGATGCCGCCGGCTTCGCTTCGGTGACGAGGTTTGCGGCGTGGCGGATCTCCGCTGGGGTGAGGCGCCCACCGCGTGCAGGCAGCCCGCCCCATCCGCCTCGGCCGGGCGGTATCCCTTGCCCTTGACGGTCTGGACGTGCACCATCACCGGACGAGGAAGGGCACGGGCCCGCTACAACACCCCCTTGATCACCCGGTGTTGTGCCCGCCGAGGGGCCCGAAGTAGGGATGCCGCCGGTATTCGAGGCAGCGGACGGCGGTGCGTACCGAGGTGTGAGAGCGGGGACCGGGAGACACCGCACTGACCGCCGCTGGGGCGGCGGGGGTGCCTGTCACGCGGGCGTGGTCTCGAATCGCTCCAGTTCCTCCACCGACGCGGGCACCCAGTGCTCACGCTCACTCACTCCCACACGACCGCCAGCGCCAACCCAAGCCTCTTCGTCCTCAGTCCGACACATCGGTCGGACATGGCGAGATTGCTTCATTGATCCCGAAGTTACGTCACAGAGCCGCAGAGGACACGACGGAGGAAGACCCCCGGCTTCGAGACTTGGAACTCGGCAGCGCTCGGGGGAATTCATGGCATCTCGCACAATTGGCCGACATCGATGCCTTCGGGCCCAGCGTGATCGAGGGCCTGCTCGCCAAGGGCCCCGTTGTGCTCACTTGCCGCACCGCCCGCCACACCACCGCCGTGACGGAAGCGGGCGTCCTGGCCGACGCGGCAGTTATCACTCCGTCGCCTGGTTGGGGCGGGACGGGGTGGTGGCAATGAGCGGTGTCCCAGTCTCCGTACCGATCTGGCTAACCCTACGAGGTTGGTCAACTGAGTAGATCCTCCACATATGAAGCGGTCTTGCCATGCTCGGGGACCTCGGAATCCGCGAAGCGGATGGTGTCTGTTCGATACCCGTTCTCCATCCCGGCGGCCCATGACTGTTGGTCTCGTACGCACCGCATGATGGGGGCCTGCGATTCGAAGGTCATTCCCAGCTCGTCCATTGTTGCGGGCAGATCCCGTGCCGCGGCGAGATGATCTTCCACCCGCGCTGCGATGCGAGCGGCCACGGCGTCGATGGATTCCTGGACTCCGAGGTTCTCGTGGTGGGCCAGGACGGTGACGAAGTTGATCGGATCGTCCTTCTCCATGTGCAGCGAGTGGATGTCATTCACCCAGCACATGATGTCGGCCGTAGCCAGGATCAGGGTCTGATACTGAGCGGACCAATAGAGCGCATCCGGCACTGTGGCACCTTCGACCATCCCCACGAGACCAAGTGTGGGGAGAATGGTGGACGCGTTGCGCCGTACGGCGATGTAGTCCCCTGTAGAAGGGACTGCTCCGGACACTCGGTAGGAGTTTTCGGCTAAATGCCCGCTGAGCCACAGGTCCAGGTTTCGGCGGAACCTTGCCACCCAGCAAGGGGGACGACCCGGAAGGGTGCGGCGTAACAGGTCCTGCAGGGCATCGACGAGAGGGTGGCGGCCATGGGCTGTTGGGCGGGGGGTATCGGCGATCAGCAGACCGAACCTCTGGCACCAGTGCCCGGCCAGTTCCTGCACCCGGCGTGACTGCGGATGGATGGCCGTGGAGAACGGAAGCCTCAGGTCCGGGATCACGTATGTGTCCATGGCTGTTAGCCCTGTACCGGCTGGTCGGCACGAGTCCGCGGATGGGCGGTCATCGGCAGTTTGCTGGGCCGAACGGCGGTGGCGATCCTTCGGGAATGTTCCCCGGACGCGCACACGACTGTGGGGTGGATGTCGCGCTCATGTGCTCCCCATATGCGCCGAGAGCGTGCCAATGTATGCCACCGTCTTTCTATCGCTGCCGTTAGTTCACGCATTCCACCCACGCGCTCGCACGCGCCTTCTTGGCGGCGCAACGCAGAGCGCAAGGGCTTGAGAGCGCAATATAGGGAGCACGGGGCTCGCGAGGTAGGGCGCTAACTCGCCAGTCCCAGATGCAGACGTGGCACACCAAAAGGCCCAATTTCCAACCCACCAGCCAGGAACCACCCATGACGGGTGAGGCAGTCGTCGGCGTGGATACCCACGGGGATGCCCATGTCGCCGCCCTACTCCTGGCCCAGCGAATCGAGCAGCTCACCGGACAGATCCGGGAACTGCAACAGCGCCTGGCCCGCTCGTCGAACGCCACGCCCCACAGCTGCTGATCCCGGTGGGCATTGGACCGGACAGTGCCGTCAGGCTGCTGATCACCATGGGGGACAACCCGGAACGCCTGGGCAGGGAGGCGTCCTTCGCCGCGTTGTGGGGGTCAGCCCGGCCGAGCCACTCCTCGGGCGGTCGGCAATACCGGCGCCTCAACCGTGGTGGTGACCGGCAGGCCAATGCCGCCCTGCAACGGATCGTGCTGACCCGCCTGCGCTTCGACCCACGCACCCAGGACTACTACGAGCGCCGCATCAAGGAGGGAAAGGCCCGACGCGAAATCGTCCGATGCCTCCAACGCTACGCTGCCCGGGAGGTCTTCCCGCTGGTCAGGGCCGTACAGTCTCGGTCCCCGTCATGGGGGCTGTAGTGAAGTTGACGGGTGCAAGATCTGACATTCCGTAGAACCTGGCCACCACGGATCCTCCACCTGACGCAGGGTTTCGAGGGCCACGCGCCGGCCGGGCGGGAGGGTCCGGGCGGTCGGTTCGGCGGCGGTCTCGATGCGTTTGAGGTTGCACCGGACCTGGACGCGGCCGTCGGCTTGCTCGAACACCGGGGCCCGCACCACGGGGCTGGCGCCCTGGGGTGTGACGTGGCGGCGGTCCACGGGGTACGGCGTGCTGAGCAGGTCCAGTGCGTGCGGTGACGACTCGCGCAGGATGCGGTGCACCGTCCAACCGTCCACCAGGACCGAAGCGCCGCCCTGCAGGGCCTTGCGGTGTGTGAGGGGGCGGAATCGCGGGCGCATACGTCACCCGGCGGTAATCTCCCCTCCAGCCACCGGGTTTGGCACCCTGACGTGCTGGTCCCGGTGTTTGTCCCACCCCTCATATGTCAAGGAGGACGCATGCGCACCAAGCGCACCCTCATCACCGGGCTGGTCGCGGTCACTGCTCTCGTGGCCTCGGTTCCCACGGCCACCGCCGTGCCCGACACGGCCCGGCAGCACGCTAATTGCCCGCAGCTTTCCAAGAGCCTCAAGTGGTACGGCGACAACCGCGCCAGGCTCCAGAAGATGATTGACGAGCGTGGCCGCTGTTCCGGCACCGGCGGTTCCCGCCCGGTCGCCGCCTTCGACTGGGACAACACCGTCGTCAAGAACGACATCGCCGACGCCACGCTCGCTTGGGCCCTCAAGCACGACAAGATCCTGCGTCCCAAGAACTGGACGGACACCAGCGCCTGGCTCACCCCGGCTGGCGGTCGCGCCCTGACCAAGGCATGCGGCACCTCCGTCCCCGTAGGCAAGCCGCTGCCCACCTCCAAGAACGCCGCCTGCGCCGACGAAATCATGGAGATCCGCAGCGAGGCCAGGACGATGTCCGGTCAGGATGCCTTCGCCGGTACGTGGGACCACCGCCGTACCAAGCCCGAATACGCCTGGGTTCCCCAGCTGTTCGCCGGACTCACTCCGGGCCAGCTCGGCTCGTACACCAAGAAGGCCCGAGCCGAGGTCTTGGCCGCTCCCATCGGCAGCGTGCAGACCGTCGGCACCCACAAGCTGGCCGGCTACATCCGCTACTACGACCAGCAGAAGGACCTCATCCGTACGCTCAAGGCCGCCGGCTTCGACGTCTACATCGTCTCTGCCTCCCCGGAGCCCATCGCCGAAGCCTGGTCCGGCGGCGTCGGCCTGGACCGCGCGCACACCATCGGCATCCGCAGCCTTGTCCGGAACGGCAAGATGACCACAGGCATCCGTGGCTGCGGCGACGTCAAGGACGGCCGGGGCGAGGTGATCCCCTACATCGACGGCAAGCGCTGCTTGATCAACCAGGAGATCTTCCACGTCAAGGGCGCCGACGCCTGGCGGCAGCAGGACCGGACGCACCGTATCGCGCTCGGCGGCGGCGACGCCGACACCGATGTGACCTTCGTCGGCGACGCCACCGGTGCCCATCTGGTCATCAACCGCAACAAGAGCGAGCTGATGTGCCGCGCCTACGACAACGCCGACGGCCGCTGGGTGGTCAACCCGATGTTCATCGACCCACTGCCCCGCAAGTCCGGGACCTACCCCTGCGCCACCGAGGGCGCCACCCGTGCCGACGGCAGCCTGGGCCCGGTGCGCCGCGCCGACGGCACTGTCGTACCGGACCAGCACGACAGCATCCACGGCTGACCGCCATGAGGGCCGCACCGTCACAGGAGGGTGCGGCCCTCGCTCCGCCAGCAGTGAGAAGACCTTCTTGAAGTCAACCGTTGGACCTGGGGTCAGAGATGGTTCGGGGCTGTCCAGGGGGCCGGCAGCACCGTTCAATCCCGCGGTTTGTCGCTGCCGGCGCGGTGGCGGAACCCATCGGCGTGGATCAACTTCCCATGGGGATGCCTTGGCGGGGGCATGCGGCGGATGGCGACGAGGGCTGCGTCGTCGGCGAGGCTTCCGCCGGTGTGAGCCAGCAGATCGCGCCGGATGTGCTGGAGCAGGGCGTCGGGAGAAGCTCCGGCCCATTGGGCGGTACGTTCCGCGAAAGGATAGAACTCGCCCTTCTGATTGCGGGCCTCGACGATCCCATCGGTGAAGAGCAGGAGAGTGTCGTCGGCTTCGAAGGTGAACACGTCGAGGGTGTAACCCGCGGGGCCCACGCCGACGCCGAGCGGGGGCGCCGGGTGCAGGCTCGGGACGGTGACAGAGCGGCCGGGGCTGAGGAGCAGTGGCGCCAGGTGGCCGCAGCTGGTCATCCGGGTGACGGCGTCCTGGTCGGGGATCTCCATGAGCAGGGCCGTGACGAAACGTTCGCCGGCCTCCTCCTCCGGTTCGAAGTCGTCCAGGTAGCGGCCGACGCTCTTCTCCAAGGTGCTGGCCAGAGCTGGCAGGCCGGTGTGCTCGTGGGCGGCTTCGCGGAAGGCACCGAGGAGGAGGGCTGCTTCTCCGATGGCGGCCAGACCCTTGCCCCTGACGTCGCCGATCATCAGGCGCACCCCGTCCTCTGTGCGGGTCGCGGCGTACAGGTCACCGCCGATCTGGGCTTCGTCCTCCGCCGCCAGATACATGCAGGCGATCCGCAGGGGGCCGATCTGCTCCGGGAGCGGCCACAGCAGGACGTGCTGCGCCGCCTCGGCGACCGACCGAACCTGCGCCAGCTGGCGTCGGTGCCGTTCACGCACCACGCAGAAGAAGACGATCAGACACGAGAGCACCGCGAGGGCGAGGACCTGGACCATCACGTTCCGTGAGGACAGCACGCCGAAATGCCAGCCGATGAACGCCTGGGCGGCCACCGCCATGAGCCCGATGGCCCCGGTCGTGCGAGGACCGGCGAACGAGGCGGTGAGCGCGGGCGCGATGACCAGCAGCGGACCGAGGTGCACGTCCTCCGGGACCATGAGGTCCACGATCGTGATCACGACAATGAGCAGCATCGGGATCGCGACCAGCGCGTGGCTTCTCTGCCACGGCTGCCGCGGACCCGCCCAGCGCGGCCACGGCCCCATCTCTCCACCATGCATCGTGTCCGGGCGATCGACGAGCGAAGACCACGGCTGCTCCGCTGCAGTGGAGGCCGGACCGGGGGTGGGCTGATAATGAAGCGATAACCGTTTCGGTTTCTCTTCGCTCGGGAGGCCGCGATGCGGGCGTCCTCGATCCGCGGCCGGGCTTCGGTCACGGGTATGGGTGTGGGTGTGGTGCTGGCGTTGGTCTGCGGCTGCGGCAGCGCCACGGACGCCGATGTGCCTGGCGGTTCCCCGAGCGACACCCGCTCCCCGGTCATTCCGGTCGTCGCCTCGACAAACGTGTACGGGGACATTGCCCGTCAGATCGGCGGCGACAAGGTCAAGGTCGTCTCGATCATCAGTGACCCGGCGCAGGACCCGCACTCCTACGAAGCCAGCACACAGAACCGGCTGGAGCTGTCCAAGGCGAAGGTCGTCGTCGAGAACGGTGGCGGTTACGACGACTTCGTCGGCCGGATGTTGGACGGTTCGAAGAACTCCTCGCCGACGGTCGTCGACGCCGTACAGGTCTCTGGGAGGGCTGCCAAGGAAGGCACGGACCTCAACGAGCATGTCTGGTACGACTTCCCGAGCATGGGGAAGCTGGCCGACCGGATCGCCGCCGCACTGGCCAAGGCCGCGCCCGCCGACGCCGACGCCTTCCGACACCACGCGAGGACCTTCAAGGAACGGCTGACGACGCTGGAAGGTAAGGAACAGCAGATCAGGGCGGCTCAAGGTGGCGCGCCGGTGGCGGTTACCGAGCCGGTTCCGCTGTATCTGACCGAGGCGAGCGGGCTGCGGAACAAGACCCCGGCCGATTTCAGCCAGGCCGTCGAAGAGGGCAGCGATGTCTCCCCGCGTAGTCTGCGCCAGACGCTGGCCCTGTTCACCGGCCACCACGTCAAGGCGTTGATCTACAACCAGCAGACCTCCAGCCCTGAGACGGAGCAGGTCAAGCAGGCGGCCGAGGAGCACGGGATCCCGGTGGTCCCGGTGACCGAGACGCTGCCCCGCGGTGAGCACTACATCGGCTGGATGACGGCCAATGTCGAAGCCCTGAAGCACGCCTTGGACACGTGATGGACCGTACCGAGGCCGTAACGCCGGTCCCCGAGCCGGGCCGGGCCCCCAGGAGCGAGAGCCGGGCGGCCGGGCCCGTCATCAGCCTGCGCGGCGGCACCCTGGCCTACGGCGACCGCGTCCTGTGGCGCGGCCTGGACCTCGACGTCCAGCCGAGAGAGTTCCTCGCCGTCCTGGGACCGAACGGATCGGGCAAGACCAGCCTGCTGCGGGTGCTGCTCGGCCGGCAGCCGCTCACCGAGGGGTCGCTGACGGTCCTCGGACACGCCCCACGTCGCGGCGGCCGGCACATCGGGTACATCCCGCAGCAGACCTCGCTGCCCGCCCACACCCTGCCGCGCGCCCGTGACCTGGTGCGACTCGGTCTGGACGGGCATCGCTGGGGCCTGCCGCTGACCCGGCCGGCGATGCGCCGCCGGGTGGATGACCTTCTGGAAGCGGTCGGCGCGACGCGCTACGCGGATGTTCCGGTCGGTCGGCTTTCCGGCGGCGAGCGGCAGCGCGTCCGTGTCGCCCAGGCGCTGGCCACCGACCCGCGGATCCTGCTGTGCGACGAGCCCCTGCTCTCCCTCGACCTGCAACACCAGCGCACCGTCGTCACCTTGGTGGAACGCCGGCTCCGCGCCGCCGAGACCGCGGTCGTCTTCGTGACGCACGAGATCAACCCCGTCCTGGGCCTGGTGGACCGCGTCCTGTATCTGGCCGGGGGCGGATTCAGGATCGGGCCACCGGACGAGGTCATGACCTCTGCGGGCCTCTCGGAGCTGTACGGCACGCACGTCGACGTCATCCGCGTCAGGGGCCGGATCGTCGTGGTCGGAGCCCCGGATGCCGGCACCGGCCACACGCACGCCGACGGGGCGGAGGAGGGAGCTGACCAGTGATCGCGCTCGGGCTCGGGCTGCTCGCCGATGGCGCGGACGACGGTGGCATCTGGCATCAGATCTTCAACTTCGACCACTACGGCGAACTGCTCGCCCTGGTCCAGAATTCGCTGCTCGCCGGGGTGCTGCTCGGGCTGGTCGGCGGACTGGTCGGGGTGTTCGTGATCATGCGGGATCTGCCGTTCGCGGTGCACGGAATCAGTGAACTCTCGTTCGCCGGCGCCTCGGCGGCGCTGCTCCTCGGGGTGAACATCGTCGCCGGGTCCATCGTGGGATCCCTGCTGGCGGCGGCAGCGATCGGCATCCTGGGTGTCCGCGCCCGCGACCGCAATTCCGTGATCGGCATCATCATGCCCTTCGGGCTCGGGCTCGGCGTGCTGTTCCTGTCCCTCTACAAGGGACGCGCGGCGAACAAGTTCGGCATCCTGACCGGCCAGATCATCGCCGTCACCACCCCGCAGATGGCCTGGCTCCTCGGGACATCCGTAGTGGTACTGATCGCGCTCGCCGTCGTCTGGAAGCCGCTGACCTTCGCCTGCGCCGATCCGGAGGTGGCCGAGGCCCGCGGCGTCCCCGTACGGGCGCTGTCCTTGGTCTTCATGCTGCTCCTGGGGCTGGCGGTGGCGCTGTGCGTACAGATCGTGGGGGCGTTGCTGGTGCTCGCGCTGCTGGTCACACCGGCGGCCGCCGCCGCACGCGTCACCGCATCCCCCGTGCTGCTGCCGGTGCTGAGTGTGGTCTTCGCGCTCTGCGCGATGGAGGGTGGGACGCTGCTCGCGCTCGGCAGCACCATCCCCATCAGCCCGTACGTCACCACCATCGCGTTTGTGATCTACCTCGCGTGCCGGCTGGTGGAGGCACGGCGTACGAAGCGGGTCGAACGGGTCGCACTCGGTTCGCCCGGCGACCCCGCACGGACGCACACTTGAGGGGATTGGTTGTGACGGAAGGAGATCTCATGCACCCCGTCGCGCTCGCCGGAGCAGCAGCCGGCCGCCTCGCCCACTATGCGATCTCCGGAGTGGTGGGTGCTTTGATCATCAAAGGTGCCGCCAAGCGCCTCCCTGAGGCAAAGCCTGCCGCCCGCAAGGCGGTTGTCGGGGGCTTGGCCGGCGGAATCGTGGCAGGGCGGTGGCTGGCCTCGGCCGCGGAAGAAGCCCGGCTCAAGGCCGGTGACGTCCTCGCCGAGGCCCGTACGTCACTGGGCGAAGAGGTTCCGCCACCCTCCGCGGTCGCCACCGAGGGGCACGAGCACGATCACGAGCACTGACCATGTCCGCCGTGGTCGTCCGCTCCGTCGCCTCGGGCCGGGCCCGGCTGACCGTCCCCTGGGTACGGGCGCGCCCCGGCAGTGCCGGATTGGTCGATGAGCGGCTGATCGGCATGCGGGGATTCCGGGCGCTGCGCATTTTCCCGCGTACCGGCAGCGTGGTGATCTGGATGGCCCCGGACCTCCTGGACATCGACCGCTTGGTCGACGCGCTCGAAGAGGCCCCATCCGCCTCCATGCCCGCGAAACCCACCCGTTCCACGCCCGACTCGTCCACTGGCGAACTCGCCCGCCTGGTCGTCGGTGGCGTGGTCCTCGCCCTCGTGGCCGTGCGCCGACTGCTGCGCCGCCCCCGCATCACCGCAGGCTCCTCCGGCCTCCTCGGGGCGATCACCCTCTTCACCGGCCTGCCCTTCTTCCGCGGCGCCCTGCGCTCACTGCGCGGCCGAAGCCACCCAGGGACGGACACGCTGGTCACCGCGGCGACGGTGATCTCGCTGGTCCTGCGGGAGAACGTGGTGGCTCTCACCGTCCTGTGGCTGCTGAACATCGGTGAGTTTCTGCAGACCCTGACCCTGCGCCGCACGCGGCGCGCCATCGAGGAGCTGCTCACCATCGGGGAGGAGCGGGTCTGGCTCGTACGGGAGGAAGGCGTCGAGGTCGAGGTGGCGCTCGAAGAGGTCGCGCCGGGTGATGTCGTCGCCGTCTACGAGCACCACCGCATCCCGGTCGACGGAGAGGTGACCAAGGGCGAGGCCCTCGTGGACCAGGCGGCAATCACCGGCGAGGCGCTGCCCGTCTACGCCCGCGCGGGCGCCGGGGTCTACGCCGGAACCATCGTCACCTCCGGCTCGCTCACCGTCCGGGCCACGTCCGTCGGCGCGGACACCACCGTCGGCCGGATCATCAGCCGGGTCGAGGAGGCCCAGTCCGACCGGGCTCCGATCCAGACCGTCGCCACCCGCTTCACCCAGCGCTTCGTCCCCGTCTCCTTCGCGCTGGCCGCCTTGACGTACGCCGTCACCCGCGACGCGCGGCGCGCCATGACGATGCTGCTGATCGCCTGTCCCTGCGCGGCCGGGCTCGCCACGCCCACCGCCATCAGCGCGGCCATCGGCAACGGCGCCCGCCGCGGCACCCTCATCAAGGGCGGCACCCACCTGGAGGGCATCGGGCGGGTCACCGCGGTCGTCTTCGACAAGACCGGCACCCTCACCTTCGGACGGCCCCTGGTCACCAGCGTGGTCACCCTCAGCGACAGCTACACCGCCAACCAGGTCCTCACCCTGGCCGCCTCCGGCGAGCTGCACGCCCGTCATCCGCTCGCCCAGGCCATCGTCGCCCACACCGAGGAACAGCACTTGCGCGCGCCCATCCACCAAGCCTGCGAGGTCGTCCTGGGCATGGGCATGCGCGCCGAACTCGACGGCACCCGGCTGCTCGTGGGCAGCCCCGCCCTGCTGCGTCAGCACGGCGTCGAGCTGACGGAGGAGGCCCAAGGCTGGACCGAGCAGCTGCGCGGCGGCGGCGAAACCGTCATCTGCATCGCCCACGACGAGGACCTGATCGGCCTGCTCGGCGTCTCCGATGCCGTACGGACCGGAGCGGGTGCCGTGATCCGGCAGCTGACCGATCTGGGGGTGTCCCGCGTGGTGCTGCTCACCGGCGACGCCCCCGAGACCGCGCAGGCCGTCGCCGACGCCCTCGGCATCACCGAGGTACACGCCCACGCCCTCCCCGAAGGCAAACTCCAGCTGATCCGCGACCTCCAGGCCGAAGGCCACACCGTTGCCATGGTCGGCGACGGCACCAACGACGCCCCCGCGCTCGCCCTCGCCGACGTCGGCATTTCCATGGGTGCCCACTCCTCCCATGTCGCATTGGAAACCGCCGATATCGCGCTTCCGGGCGACGATCTGCAACAGGTCCCGGCCGTCGTCGAGCTCAGCCGCCACACACTGCGCGTGGTCCGCCAGAATTACGGCCTCGCTATCGGCGTCAACCTCCTCGGCCTCGTCGCCGGAGCCGGCGGCTCGATGAACCCGGTCCTGGCCGCCCTCCTCCACAACACGAGCAGCATCGCCGTTGTCGGCAACTCGGCCCGGCTGGTGAACCACACCCCGCATCTGCCGTACACCGCCGACGAGGCGCTGATGGCGGCGCCGCTGGAGGACCGGCGAGTGCGCTGAGGCGGCTGCCGCGCGTTCCCTCCCCGGGCCGGGACAGCGGGTGAGCGCCATCGCCAGCGGCTCCTACCGCGCTCCTGGCTCCGACTCTCCGGGATTCTCAGCTCTCAGCCATCGGTCGGAACGTCCGGTACCGCATCTCCGAGCAACGGATCGGGCAGGCCGGCCCAGCCCTCGACGCCGAGCGACAGCTCGCGGTCGTCGAGCAGCGTGGCGTCCAGGACGCCACGGAGCTCGTCCTGGTCCAGCTCGGTACCGGTGAAGACGAGCTCATTGCGCCGCTCGCCGTAGTAGTCGTCCCAGAACCAGGAGGCCAAGGTGCGGCGCTGCGGCGAGGCATCGCGCCACGCCCGTGTGTCGCCCTCCTGCAACCAGCGGCCGGTCTCGCGTAGTTCGAGGTGGCGTCCGGCGGATCGCCAGCTGACGACCGAGCCCGGTTGCGTGGCCACCCACAGATGGCCGCGGCTGCGTAGCACTCCTGACATGATCTTCGGCAGGCTGTCCGCCAGCCGCTCCGGATGTACGGGACGGCGCGAGCGCCACAGTACGGAGACGACGCCGAGATCGACACCGCGCCGGTGCGCCGGTGTGAGGACGGGGTCGAGACGATCGGCCGGACTGGCCTCGACCCACCGAGGATCGGGCCTGGTCAACGCGTCGAGGGCGACCTCGCCGGCAACGGCACCGGCAGCGGAGAGCACGGTTGCGGAGGGACTGAGGTGGGCGAGCAGCGCCCGCACCCCTTCTCGCGTTCCGTCGGCCGCCTCCCGACCGGGTCCCACGATCACCGTTGTGGCCGCCTCCACTTGGCGGGCGGCGGCCTCGGCGAGAGTGACCGGTACGGCTCGGGCGCCCGGACCGTAGAGCCGGACCGCCTGGTGCACACAGCGCAGATCGCTGAGGAAGCGGTCGGGGTCCACCCCGGCGGCTACCGGCCCGAGAGCGTAGTGATGTGCCGTGGGCGTGCGGCCCAGCGGGGTTTGCCACAGTGCGGCCAGAAAGAGCTCCGCGTCGAGTTCCGCCGGGAGCGCGAGCACGACATGGGGCCGCGTCGTACGGCGGGCGATGGCCTCGACATCCTGACGGACGATCACGGCGGGGTCGCCGGTTGCCGCCCGGCACAGCTCGTCCCGAAGCTGCCCGTCGTCGCAGGAGACGACCCGCTGCACGAACGGATACCGCCCGCCTTCGTCGTTGTCGACCGATACCGACAACACCACGGCGTCAGGCGCGGCACGTCGCAGCGTGTCCACTGCGTGGCTGCGGGCCTGCGGCGTGTTGCCCGAGACGATGCTCAGCAGTCCCCGCTTCGGCGTCCTGCCGGTGTTCACCGTCCCACCTCCGCGAGGGCGGCAACGAGTGTGTGGGCGGCTTTTCGTGCCCGCAGCATCGTCAACGGCACTTCTGCTCTCCTCCTGGCCGGCTATCGGGAGGCGTAGGGGATCAGGGCCATCTCGCGGGCGTTCTTGATGGCGCGGGCTATCTGCCGCTGCTGCTGCCTGGTCACGTTGGTCACCCGACGGCTGCGGATCTTGCCGCGGTCGGAGATGAACTTCCGCAGCAGGTTGGTGTCCTTGTAGTCGATGTAGGTGATGCCGGCGGCGTCCAGCGGATTGACCTTCCGCTTGGCGGGCTTGTTCTTGAGGTTGGGGCGACGGGGCATGGGGTTCGGTCCGTTCCTTCCGGTTCTGGGGGGCTCGGTTACGGGCTCAGGCGACGGGGTCGAGCAGTTCGTCGAAGGCGTGCGACAGCTCTCTCCAGGACTGCGGCCCGGCCGCGTACTCGGCGTCGGTGAGCAGGCACGAGTCCAGCAGGGCCAGCAGGTTGTCCCGGTCGAGGCCGGGACAGGTGAAGGTGAGGTGCTGGCAGCGGTCGCCGTGTTCGGGGTGCCAGTCGAGGGCGGCGGCGACGCGGCGTTCGGCGGGCACCATTTCCCAGGCGGCGTCCGGCAGCGCGGCAAGCCACGGGCCCGCCGATTCCACGCACAGCGCGCCGCCGGCCGCGTCCCACGACAGCAGCGTGTCGGGCCGGTCGGCCAGCCAGAACCGGCCCCGGATACGAGCGGCGGCGCAGACCAGATCCTCCAGGGCCGCGTGCAGCCGCCCCGGGTGGAAGGGCCGCTCACGCCGCCACACGAGAGTGTCGACCCCGTGTTCGTCGGCCTCCTGCGGCAGCAGCGCACACGCCGGGTGCTGACGGGCGGCCGCCGCCTCGACGTCGAATCCGGCCATCAGGGCCGGGCCGAGCGTGCCCTGGCCGACCCTCACACGCTGTGCAGCAGGAGTCAGCTGGGCGAGCAGCGCGAGATCGCCGTCGTCCGCGGGCTCGTCACCCTCGGCGAGGGCGATCACCGTGGGGTATTCGATCTGCCGGGCGAAGGTGTCGGCCACCGTGCGCTCGTCGGTCGGGGCGGCCGCGAGACCGGCCTCGGCCAGGTCGTCACCATTGGACAGACACGGCAGCACGAGCGCGGGGTCGACGGCGGTGGCCACCCCGGTCAGCTCCAGCGATTCGCTTTCCGCCGCGATGACGGCGGCCATGGCCTGCGGCTCGACCGAATCCCACAGCTCCACAACAGCCAGCCGATACGTTCCGGCATCGGCCAGCCGCACCAGCTCCGGGACCAGGTCCTCGCGCAGCGCGCAGCAGGCGCAGTCGTTCACCAGCGGGGCGTGGTCGCTGCTGACCGGTCCGTTGACGTCGCGGATGGTGCGGTGCACCGAGCGGTCGGGGCCGGACGACAGGTCGTGGTGCAGCACCACGGTTCCGGGCACGGAGTGCAGGATGTCCCCCACCGCGGCGCGGCGGGCGCCGTCGCACAGCCCGCCGACGATCACCACCGGCAGACGGCGCTCGGCCGGACTCACCGTTCCCTCCGCCCGTACCGGCGCTGGAAGCGCTCAACACGGCCCGCGGTGTCCAGCACGCGCTGGGTACCGGTGTAGAACGGGTGGCTCGCCGAGGAGATCTCCACGTCGATGACGGGGTAGGTATTGCCGTCCTCCCACTCCACCGTCTTGTCGCTGGTGGCGGTGGAGCGGGTGAGGAAGGCGTGGTTGGCGGCGCGGTCGCGGAAGACGACGGGCCGGTACTCGGGGTGGATTCCGGGCTTCATGGGGGTCAGCGCTCCTCGCGGAAATCGACGTGACGACCCACGACCGGGTCGTACTTGCGCAGGGTCAGGCGATCCGGGTCATTTCGGCGGTTCTTGCGGGTCACGTAGGTGTAGCCGGTCCCGGCCGTGGACCGCAGCTTGATGATCGGACGCAGTTCGTTACGAGCCATGCCGAGCAGCATACACAAATGGTTTTCATTTCCATCAAGCTGCTACAGTGCTGCCTCGCTGCCTGCACACGATCAAGAGGGACCATGTCAGCCCACTGTCAACTCACCGGTCGCCAACCCGGCTTCGGCAAGACCGTCTCCCACTCGCACCGCCGCACCTCGCGCCGGTTCGACCCCAACATCCAGCGCAAGCGCTATTGGCTGCCGAGCGAGAACCGCCATGTCCGGCTCACGCTCAGCGCCAAGGGCATCAAGACCGTCGACACGATCGGCATCGAGGCCGCCGTGGCCCGCATCCGCAATCAGGGAGGAAAGGTCTGATGGCGAAGAAGAGCAAGATCGCCAAGAATGAACAGCGGCGCGAGATCGTCGCCCGCTATGCCGAGCGCCGCGCCGAGCTGAAGGCGATCATCGCCAATCCGGGCACCTCCGAAGACGAGCGCGCGGCCGCTCAGCAGGAGCTGCGCCGCCAGCCGCGCGACGCCAGCGCCACCCGGATCCGCAACCGCGACGCAGTCGACGGACGCCCCCGCGGCCACTTGCGCACCTTCGGCCTCTCCCGCATCCGGGTGCGCGAAATGGCCCACGCCGGCGAGCTCCCCGGCGTCACCAAGAGCAGTTGGTGACCTTCATCGCGCCGGACTGACGCCCGGCCACGCGAGGACTCCGGGTTGGGCAGTGGTCGCAGCCACGGCACTGCCCAACCCGGCATAGAGGAAAGGGTGGTCCAGTCCCAGGCGACGCCCGGGCGCGCTTCGGCGCAGCTACCGGTCCGCCTCTGGGAGGGTGAACCTCATGGCTGACCGTATTGCGCCCGAGTTCACCCAGATCGTCCGGCCGTGGGAGATCACCCCCGAGCGGAGGCGGGAGCTGATCGAGTGCTGGACGGTCGTGAGCAACGCGGGCGGCGCTGTCGTACCGCTCGGGTTCCCCCCTCCTCCGGTGGGCACCGAAGAAGTCGCACCGGCGGTCGAGGAGTTGATCGCCGGGCTCGGTCCGCAACGCGGCCGGCTGCTGCTCGCCACCGTCGAGGGTGACTTGGCGGGATGGCTGGTCGTACGCCGTGACCTGCACCCCTTCATCGCGCACTGGGGCGAACTCAACCACCTCCAGACGCACCCGCGCTTCCGCAGTCGGGGCATCGGCACCGCGCTGATGCACCGCGTCCAGGACCTGGCGCGGGAGGAGATGGGCCTCGAACAACTCCACCTCGCCGCACGGGCGGGCATGGGGCTGGAGGAGTTCTACCGCCGTCTGGGATGGCGGGAGATCGGCCGCTGGCCCGGGGCGCTGCGGGTCGCTCCCGGCGACGACCGCGACGACATCCTGATGGTCCGCACCCTCTGACCGGTCGCCGGCGCGAACGAGCCAGACACTCGTACGGGCGGGCGTAAACGGCCCCGCGATTGGAAAGAGATGAGGGCTGGACGCCGATAGCGACGTGTCATCCTCAACGGGGAGGAACGCCTGGATGCACGGTGACCCCTTGTACCTGGAGCCGGGCCTCGAACCGCCGCTCTCGTCCCTGCTGGGGTCACCCGCGTTCCTTCACACACTGGTCGATGCGTTCGGATCACCGCTCAATGTCCTGCTGCCCGACCGGATCGCGGAGAACATCGAGCGCTTTCGCTCGGTCCTGCGTCGGCACAGCCTCTCCGGGCAGGTGTTCTTCGCGCACAAGGCGAACGGTTCCAGCGCGCTGGTGCGACGCCTCGCCGCCACAGACGCCGCCATCGACGTGGCATCGCTGGGCGAGCTGCAGCACGCCCTCGGCGCCGGCTTCACCCCGGACCGGATCGTGGCGACCGGCCCCAAGGATCCGCAGTTCCGGTGGCTCGCCGTGCTCACCGGGGTCACCGTCAGCGCGGACGGGCAAGGGGAGCTGGAGGACATCGCCGCCCTCGTACGCAAGCACGCCCTGCCCCGCGTACGGGTCCTGCTGCGGCTGTCGGATTTCGAGGCTTCCGGCGTCAAGGTGCTCTCCCGGCAGAGCCGCTTCGGCACCTCCGTACGGGGGCTGGACCGGCTGCTGGACGCGGTCGAGCGGCACCGGGACGCCGTCGAGCCGACCGGCGTCGCCTACCACCTCGATACCACCAGCCTCGACGAGAAGGCCCTCGCCCTCGAAGGCTGCCTCCATGCCCTGAACGAGCTCCGGCGCCGGGGGTTTGAGCCGCGCGCCCTCGACACCGGCGGCGGCTACGGCGTGAACTACCTCGCCCACGGCGCCCAGTGGGACCGCTACACCACCGAGCTCGCCCACGCCGTCCTGGGCCGCCGCCCGCCCCTGACCTGGGGCGGGCACGGCTACGGTCTACGCGCCGAGAACGGCACCCTCCGTGGGGCCCTGGGTCTCTACCCGGCCCACCGCCCCATCGCCGGCCCCGCCTACCTCGACGCGCTGCTGTCGATGCCCGCCCCCTCGCTGGGCCGCCCGCTGGGCACTCTGCTGCTGGAGAACCTGTACGACCTCTACACCGAACCCGGAAGGGCACTGGTCGACCAGTGCGGGCTGTCCCTGGCGCGGGTGCTGGAGGTGCGCGGTACCGAGTCCGGGGACCACCACCTCGTACGCCTCGGCATGACGGCGAGCGATGTGAGCCTGGAGGAACACGGCGTCCTCATGGACCCGTTGCTGCTGCCCCGCGATGGCGCTCCCGTGGGGCCCCGCGGGCCCGTAGGGGTGTATCTGACCGGCAGTCTGTGCCTCGAAGCGGATCTGATCACCCGTCGGATGGTCCATCTGCCCCGCCTGCCCCAGCCGGGCGACCTCCTCGCCTTCGCGAACACGGCCGGCTACTGCATGGACTTCCACGCCACCCGGGCCCAGCGGCAGCCCATCGCCCGCACCGTAGCCGTGCACCGGGACGCCGGCACCTGGCGATGGTGCCTGGACGAGGAGTACTGGCCGATCAACTGCCATGGGGGGCATGAGGAATGAGATACGACAGCATCACCGACGTCATAGGCAACACCCCGCTCGTACGCATCGACCCCGCCGTCCACGGTCTGCGCGCCATCGACCTCTACGCGAAGCTGGAAATGCTCAATCCCTTCGGCTCGGTCAAGGACCGGGCCGCCTGGAACATGGCGCGGCCCGGCCTGCCCGGTGCCCAGGAGCGGGGCGAGACGATCGTCGAGCTGTCGAGCGGGAACACCGCCAAGGCGCTGGCCGCCATCGCCGGCATGCACGGGCTGGCGTTCAAGAGCGTCACCAACCGGATGCGGGTGCCGGAGATCAAGGAGCTGCTTCTGCTGCTGGGCGCCGAGATCGAGGAGCTGCCCGGACAGACCGAGTGCCTCGATCCGACCGACACCGAAGACCCGTTGACCCGTTTCCACCAGGAGCTGACCCGGCCCGGCAGCGCTCATCTCCACACCGATCAGTACTTCAACGCGCTCAACGCCGAGGCACATGAGACCGGCACCGGACCGGAGATCGTGGCGGACCTCGACGGCCGGGCCCCGGACTGGTTCATCGCCTGTGTGGGCACCGCGGGTTCGTCCACCGGGGTCGCCAGGGTGCTGCGCGACCACGACCCGGCGGTACGCGTCGTCGGGCTGGTCGGGGAGAAGTCGGACTTCATTCCGGGGATCCGCAATGCCGACGAGGTGCACGAGGTCGGGCTGTTCGACCCCACCACGTACGACACGATCGATCCGGTCGGCTCCGGCGACGCCATCGACGGGATGCTGACCCTCGTCCGCCGCTGCGGGATACTCGCCGGGCCCACCGGCGGCGCGGCGTACTTCGGAGCGGTGCGCCATCTGCGCCCGCTCGACGCCGAGCTGACGGCCCGTAAGACGGCCGTGTTCATCGTCTGCGACCGGATGGAGAGCTATCTCAGCTACGTACGGGACCGCCGGCCGGAGCTGCTGGGCCGCTCGCCGGTCAAGAACTCCGTGGCCACGCTCACCGACGCCGAGGTACGAGCGGCCGGCGTGATCGACACCGCCGACGCCCAGAAGTGGATCGCGGCGGAACGGCCCCTCGTCATCGATCTGCGCGGCCCCTTCGCCTACGCCGCGCTCCACATCGAGGGATCGGTCAACATCGTCGACGAGCTCTTCGACGAACTCCTGCGGGGCGGCCTGCCCTTCAGCAAGCGGCAGCCCGTGCTGCTGGCCTGCCCGGTCGGCGAGAAGTCCGCCCAGTACGCCGCCCTGCTGACCCGTATGGGCCACCCCGACGTGCGCAGCCTGGCCGGCGGCATCATCGCCTGGCGCGACGCGGGCGCACCGCTGGTGCGTGAGTGACATGGACCGTCCCCCGCCCTGCCAGCTCGACGAACTGCGGCCGTGGCAACGCGCGCTGCGCGGCCAGTTCCCCATCATCTCGGCGCACCCGGACCTGATCTACCTGGACAGCGCCGCCACCGCGCAAAAGCCGCAGCCCGTCCTGGACGCCGTACAGCGCTACCTCGTCACCTCCAATGCCAACGCGGGACGGGGCACCTACCCCTGGGCCAACGCCACGACGGCGATGGTGGAGCGGACCTGCGACCGGATCAAGGAGTTCCTCGGTGACCCGGCCGCCGACCGCTCGGCCGTGCACCTCACCAGCGGCGCCACCGAAGGGCTGCGCAGCGTCGCCCGCGACTGGCTGGCGGCGCCCGGCTTTCTCCGTGACGGCGACGAGATCGTCGTCCCCTTCGCCGACCACCAGGCGAATCTGGAACCGTGGCTGGAGGCTCGGGAGCTGCTCGCCCGCCAGGGCGTCCGGATCCTGGTGCGGGAACTGCCCTGCCAGCCGGGCTCCGGCGACTACGATCCGGCGGCGCTCGCCGAGGTGATCGGCCCGCGCACCCGCTTCGTCGCGGCCACCCATGTGCACCATGTCTACGGCAGCGACATGAACGTCCACCGCATACGTCAGGTGGCCGGACCCGAGGTGCCGATCTGTCTGGACGCGGCCCAGAGCGTCGGGCACCTGCCGGTCTCCGTCGCCGAACTCGATGTGGACTTCGTGGTGTTCTCCGGGCACAAGGTGATGGCCCTGCCGGGCTCCGGTGCGATCTGGGCCCGGGAGACACGCGGCCCCGCGTTCCGGCCCGGTGGGTGGCGCGGCACCCCGAACACGGCCGGCGCCGTCGGCCTGACGGCGGCCCTGGACTGGCTGGAGGCAGCGGGCCCGGACCGTATCGAACGGTGGACCGTTGGTCTCGCGGCCCGCCTGACCGATGGGCTGAGCCGGCTGGACGCCTACGACGTCCTGGGCTGCGGCCGGAGCCTGGCCGCCGACTCCCCGGTGCAGCGGCGCCGCAGCATCGTCGCCTTCCGGCACCGCGACATCAGCTCGGGCGACCTCGGGTTCATCCTCTTCAGCCGCGGCTTCATGGTGCGCTCCGACAGCCACTGCCAGGCCGGAGCGTCGGAGAAGGAGAGCTCCGTACGAGTGAGTCTGCACGTCTACAACACCCTTGAGGAAATAGCAGCGTTGCTCACCGCGCTCGCTAGTCTACAATGATTTTCATTAGCGCCCGGCTGTGTCCACCGGCACCGCCCGACGGTGCCGTGCCGGTAAGTCAGCGGCACGGCGCGGGTATGGGCATGGGTATGGGCACGCGGAACGGCCGGGATGGAACTGAGCACTGAGACCGCCACGCGGTGGGTGGAGCGCTGGGAAGGCCAGCAACAGCGCTACGCAATCGACCGCGAGGAGCGCTTCACCGTGATCACCGATGTGGTCGAACATGTGACGGCCGGTCGGGCGAGCCCGCTGGTCGTCGACCTCGGCTCCGGCCCCGGAGCGCTGGGGGCACGGCTGGCCGCCCGGCTGCCGCGCGCGGAGGTCCTGGCCGTCGACGCCGACCCGCTGCTGCTGGAACTCGGCCGGGTCTACTACGGCTCCGCCGCCCGCTACGTCGAAGCGACGATCGGCGAACCCGGCTGGCTCCACGCCCTCGCCCTGGACCGGCAACTGGATGCGGCCGTCTCGGCGACGGCTCTGCACTACCTCGGCGCGCACACCCTGCGGCAGGTCTACCGCCAGCTCGCGACCGTGCTCCGCCCCGGCGGCGTCCTGATCAACGGCGATCACCTCTCCCCGGACGGCGCCAAGATCTCCGGCATCGCCGCCCAGGTCGGCCTCCGCCGCGCCAGGCGCCAGGCAGCCTTCGTCCACGAGGACTGGAAGTCATGGTGGACGGCGGCCGGCGAGGACCCGGATCTCGCCGGTCTGCTCGCCACCCGCAGCCGCCGCTCACTGCCGTACTGCGAGGGAAATGACCTGACGCCGGCCGACCATGTCGCGCTCCTGCGCGAGGCGGGATTCGAGGACGCCGGGTCGGTCTGGCAATTCGGTCACAGTCACGTCCTGGTCGCCGTGCGCTGACCTTGTGGCAGCCGAGGTCACCGTGGCGTCGGTAGCGGTTGACCCACTTGGAAGCGCACGCTCCAGAGATGCCCAACTCGGCTGCTACGTGTGCGATGGGTCGCGTCCGGCACCGTTCGCCAACCCGGCGGCGACCTTCGACGGACGGCGGCGCATTCTTGTGCCTCAACGGGCAGGCTTCCTTGCTCGAAGCGGAACCGCTGCGCGGTGGCTGGTGGCTACGCGTCCCACACGGTGGTTGATCAACGCGGGGTCAGCGAGTCCAGGAGTTATCCGGCTGCGCACCACGCACGCCCAGCTCTCACACGCGCTGGACTTCGCCTCCCGGACTCCTGAGGTCGCCTCCACTCTCAGAGTCACCGGGGAAGACTGCCTCATCTTCGACGTCTACTGTCCGCAGGCAGGACGACTCGAAGAAGTCGTCGACGCACTTGCCCGTTACGGCCCTGTCACCACATCCCTCGTGCTCCGCTCCTACCCCCAGAAGCCGCTGACCGACGCAACGTCAACAACGTCATGACCCGCAACAACTAGGGTCTGACCCATCGGACAGGCCGTAGGCCCCTCGCCGAACTACGCGCCCGCTCACAAGGCTCCGACCTACCGAAACGGAGGACGGAACCGCGCCTGAGCCCGGCTGCTCCTTGGTCGGGCTCGACGGCCTCCGCCTGCCGCACGAGGCAGCCTGGCACCGCGGGGCGACAAGCTGAGGCGATTCAGCTACGGGTGCGATCGCGCGGTTCTCGGCCGGCGGGCGAGGTTCAGCAGCGCTGTGACCTGCGGGGATCTGAGGGGCGGGGGGACTCCTGGCGGCATGGGGTGTCTCCTTGTCCGGCGGACGGTGCGCAGCCGGCGCAGACGCCGGTGAGTTCGAGGGTGTGCTCGACATCGGTGAAGCCGGTGTGCTCGCCGAGCCGGTCGGCCCACGCCTCCACGACCTCCGTGTCGACGGCCCGGCTGCGGCCGCAGCACCGGCAGATGAGGTAGTGACGGTGACCGTCCCCGTGCCGCTCCCGGTAGAGCCGCTCCCCGGTCTCGTCGCGCACGACATCGACACGCCCGGCTCGTTCCAGGTCGCGCAGCGTGCGATAGACGGTGGTGAGGCCCACGCTGACGCCGGCTTCTGCCAGCAGGGCGCACAGGGACTGGGCGGAGATGAAGTCCCGGCAACCGGCGAGCGCTTGCCGCACTGCGGTGCGCTGGCGCGTTCTGCGCGCGCCCGGCTCCACGGTGTCCGTCCGCCCTGCCGCTGCCCCGCTCATCTCGACTCCCAGTTGACCTAAGCCTGTCGATCACTCAAACTACCTGAACATGATTTTCATGTCCACTGATGCCATTCTCACCCAGTCACGCCCAAGGAGACCCCGTGCACCGTCCGCAGCAGGCCCTCGTCGCTCTCGCGGCCATATCCCTCGCCGCGTTCTCGCTGGCCGGCTGCGGCGCGAAGGGTGGCACCGGACAGTCCGACGGCTCGGGGCCGGGCGCACTGAAGGTGGTGGCCACCACCACCCAGGTGGCGGACTTCGTACGCAACATCGGCAAGGGCCGCGTCGACGTCCTCCAGCTGATCAAGCCGAACGCCTCGCCCCACGAGTACGAGCCCACACCCGCCCACCTCCAGGCGATAGGCCAGGCCAAGGTGCTGTTCGAGAACGGTGCGGGGCTGGAGGAGGAATGGCTGGACAAGCCGGTCCGGGCCGCCGGGTTCAGCGGCAGGACCGTCGACACCAGCAAGCACGTCACGCTCCGCCGCGGTGAGGACGAGGAGACCGGCAAGCCCGCGGACGACCCCCACATCTGGCACAACCCCCGCAACGCGAAGATCATGTGCCGGAACATCGAGCAGGCGTTGATCAAGGCCGACCCGGACCACAAGGCCGACTACCAGGCCAACTTCACCGCCTACGCCGAACGACTCGACGCCCTCGACAAGGACATCGAGCGCAAGATCAACTCACTGCCACGCCAGGACCGCAAGCTGGTCACCAACCACGACGCCTTCGGCTACTACATCGACCGCTACCACCTCACCTACGTCGGCGCGGTCATCCCCGACTTCAGCGACCAGGCCGAACTCTCCGGCAAGCAGATCGACAGCCTGGTGCAGAAGATCAAGGCACAGAAGGTGAAGGCCGTCTTCGGCGAGAGCTCGCTGCCGCCCAAGACCACGAAGGCCATCGCCCGCCAGGCCGGCGTCGAGGTGATCGCCGGAGACGGCTCGCTGTACGGGGACTCGCTCGGCCCCAAGGGCTCAGCAGGAGACACCTACCTCAAGAGCGAGCGGTTCAACACCAAGACCATCGTGGACGCGCTGAAGTGACCACGCCGACCACTCCCGCGCCGTCGGCCATCCCCGCTCCGCGCACCGGAGCGGACCCGCACGGAGCACAGCCCGCGATCGTTTTCGACCACGCCTGTCTGGGCTACGGCTCCAAGGTCGTCCTCGACGGTGTACACGGCTCGGTCCCCCGCGGCCGGGCGCTCGCCCTCGTCGGCCCCAACGGGGCGGGCAAGTCCACCCTCATCAAGTCGGCGTTGGGGCTGGTGACCGTGGCCTCGGGGTCGGTGACGGTGTGCGGGCGGAGTCCGGCCGCCGCCCGCACACACACCGCGTACGTGCCCCAGGCCGACACCCTCGATCCCGAATTCCCGGTCACCGTCGGGCAGGTGGTGCTGATGGGCCGCTACCGCGCCGTCGGCTGGCTGCGCCGGCCCGGGCGCCACGACCGCTCCATCGCGGCCGAGGCACTGGACCTGGTCGGCCTCGCGGACCGGGCCCGGGACCGCTTCGGCACCCTCTCCGGCGGGCAACGGCAGCGCGTTCTTCTCGCCCGCGCGATCGCCCAACAGGCCGCCGTGCTGCTGCTGGACGAGCCTTTCAATGGCGTGGACGCGGTCAGCAGGGATGCACTGATCGGTGCGCTGCGTGAGCTGAAGAGGGGAGGCGCCACTGTCCTCGTCAGCACCCACGACCTGGCGATCGCCCATGCCGCATGCGAGCAGGTGTGTCTGCTCAACGGGCGGCAGTTCGGCTTCGGGTCGCTGCAGTCGACGCTCACCGCCCGGAACCTCAGGGCCTGCTACGGCGCTCAGGTGCTTGAGGTGGACGGCAGCACCGTAGTGGCGGGGGTGTGACGGCATGGCCCTCCTCACCGACCCCTTCCAAGCCCCTTACATGGCCCGCGCCCTGGTGGAGTTGGTGATCCTCGGGATACTCGGCGGCCTCGTGGGCGTGTTCGTGCTCGTACGCCGCCTGGCATACGTCGCCGACGCCCTCACCCACACCGTCTTCCCCGGTGTCGTCATCGGCTTCGCCGCCGGCGCGGCGGACGGGGTGTTCTGGGGCGCCCTCGCCGCGGGCCTGCTCACCGCCGCCCTGCTCACGCTGCTCACCCGCACCCCCCGGATCAGCGAGGACGCGGCGCTGACCCTCATCCTCACCGCCCTGTTCGGGCTGGGGGTGGTGCTGGTGTCACGCCGGCACAGCTACCACCACGACCTGACGGCGTTCCTCTTCGGTCAGGTGCTCACCGTCACCCGGCAGGAGATCGTGCAGAGCGCGGTCCTGGCCCTGGTGTGCCTGACCGTCCTCGTCGTCCTCGGGCGTCATCTGACGCTACGGGCCTTCGATCCGGAGGGAGCCCGCGCCCTGGGCTACCGCGTCGGGCTGCTGGACCTCGCACTCCACACGGTGATCGCACTGGTAGTCGTCGCAGCGGTCCGGTCGGTCGGCACCGTACTGGTCATCGCGCTCGTGATCATCCCCGCGGCCGTCGGACGCCTGGTCTCCCACCGCATTCCCATGATCGCCACCACCGGCGCCGTGTTCGGCGGGCTGTGCGGCTGGCTCGGGCTGGCGGCCAGCAATGAGGCGTCGATCCGGTACGGGTTGCCGCTGGCCGCCGGCCCGGCCGTGGTCCTGCTGATGGTCGGCGGATACCTGGTACTGCGCGCCACGACCGCCCTCACCGGCCGGATGGCCCGGAAGGCACGGACATGAACTGGCTCGACTCCTACGCCCACCGCGCCGTGCTGGAGGCGGCACTGGTCGGCGCCGTCTGCGGGGCGATCGGCCTGCATGTCCTCCTTCGCCGCCTGAGCTTCTTCGCCATGGCGATGACCCATGCGACCTTCCCCGGCGTGGTGCTGGCCACCGTGACCGGCTTCGACCTCTACCTCGGTGGCGCGGCAGCGGGCCTCCTCGGCTGCCTGTGCGTCGTCGGCGTCTCACGCCGCCGCGATCAGGACACCGGCACCGCTACGGGCATCATGCTGTCGGCCGGCTTCGCCCTCGGCGTCGCCCTGCTGTCCGCCTCCAACGGCTTCAGCCGGAACCTCGAAGCCTTCATGACCGGCTCCCTCCTCACGGTCTCCGACCACGACCTGACGACCACGGCAGGCGTCGGCGCCGTCGTCCTCCTCGTCCTCGGCGCGCTGCACAAGGAACTCGTGCACGGCGCATTCGACCCCGAAGGGCAGCGGGCCGCCGGATACCCCGTAGTGGCCCTGGAACTGCTGCTCCTGCTGCTGGTGGAGGCCGTCATCGTCGTCACCGCACCTGCCGTTGGCGTGATGCTGGCCATGTCCCTGATCATCGGCCCCGCCGCCACCGCCCGTCTGTGGACCGAGCGGATCCGCTGCGCCGTACCGCTGGCGGCGGCCCTCGGTGTCGGCGCGTGCCTGATGGGCCTGGAACTGTCCATCCGCTGGGACATGGCCGCCGGAGGCGCCATCACCCTGGTCGTCGCCGCCCTGTTCCTCGCCTCCCTGGCCGTGTCGCCGCATGGCATTCGCGCCAGGGTGCAGCGCCGCCTCCGACGAGCCCACGACGCTGTCCCCGAAGGTTCATCCGAGTCCGTTCCCCAAGACGAAAGCGACATGACGAAGCCGGAACCCCTACGGTTGCGGTGAGTTGACGGAGGATTGACCACTTCGCGGGAGAGCGCTGACGCGGGCCGACCCTAAGGTCGGCCGCATGCCCCCACGTGCCCCGAGGCCCTTGGCGCTCCCCGTCCTCCCCTACCGAAAACCCACACCCGGCCGGGACTACTGGGTTCTGGACAATGTGCTGCCCGACGCCGATGCCGTCCGGGCCCGCTGCCTCGCCAAGGACGACTGGGGCGAGGGCTATCCGCACAAGCCCGAGAGCTGGCCCGGCCTGCGCACGATGCCCGGGCTCGAACCGGCTGAACTGACCCGCGTCGAAAGACTGGTCAGGTCTGCCACCGGCGCGCGCCGCCTGTGGCAGGAGACCGCTCCCGGCGGCGGCACCCTCAACCACAACTGCATCCAGGTCGTGGGCGAGGACGAGTGCGAGCCCCGACCCCACACCGATTCGCGATCGCTGTGCCGCTACGCCGCCGTGCTCTATCTCAACCCCGACGTGCCCAAGGACTGCGGGACCAGCTTCTACCGCCAGAGCCTGCCGGGCGACCGGCTCGGCGGGAACATGGTGACCTCACCGCACGACAACCTGGTCGACGCCCTCGGAACGCGCTTCGTCCCGCCCGACTCCTTCACCGAGGACGTACGGGTATCGCACCGCTACAACCGGCTGCTGCTCTACACCGCCAACATGATGCACAGCGCCACCGGCTACTGGGGCAGAACCCTGGAGGGCAAGCGGATGACCGCTGTGTTCTTCTGGATGGCATAACGCCCGTGCCGGACCAGCAGGCAGCTGGTCCGGCACGGGGACAGAGCCTTCAGCCGGTGGCGACCGCTTCGTGGCCGTGCTCGTGCTCGCAGGCGTCGTCGATGCCGTACGTCTCCCAGGACGGGAACGGATCGTCCAGCCCGGCGGCGGTCTCACCGTCCCGCAGGAGGCAGGCCGTGAGCCGTTCGGTCAGGGCCTCCTTGCGCAGGGCGGTGCCGATGAAGGCCAGCTCCTGCGCCTGCTGTTCGCCGCTGCGGACGCCGGCCGGTTCGAAGCGTGCGACGACGCCGGCCTGGGACCACAGCCCGGTGACGGCGGGCCGGGTCGCGAGCCGGAAGAAACCCTTGGAGCGCAAGATGCCGCCGTACGCCCCGCTGTCCAGCTCCTCGGCGACGAACCGCCACAACCGCTCGGGGTGGAAGGGCCGTTCGGCACGGAAGACGACACTGGAGATCCCGTACTCCTCGGTCTCCGGGACGTGGTCTCCGTTGAGTTCGGCGACCCATCCCGGGGCCTGCTGGGCCTTCTCCACATCGAACCGGCCGGTGCCGAGGATCTCGACCGGGTCCACCTGCCCGTGGCGGACGGGCACGATGCGGGCCGAGGGGTTGAGGCGGGCCAGGGTGGCCTTGAGCCGGTCCGTCTCGTCCTCGCTGACGAGGTCGAGCTTGTTGAGCACGATCACGTCGGCGAACTCGACCTGGTCCATCAGCAGGTCGCTGACCGTGCGTTCGTCGTCCTCGTACTGATCGAGACCGCGCTCCGTCAGTTCGTCGCCGCGCGCCAGTTCGGGGAGGAAGTTGGCGGCGTCGACGACGGTGACCATGGTGTCCAGGTCCGCGACGTCCGCCAGCATCGCCCCGTCGTCGCGGGCGAAGGAGAACGTGGCGGCAACCGGCATGGGCTCGGAGATCCCGCTCGACTCGATGAGCAGGTAGTCGAACCGGCCCGCGCGGGCGAGCCGGTCCACCTCCTCCAGCAGGTCGTCCCGCAGCGTGCAGCAGATGCACCCGTTGGTCATCTCCACCAGCCGCTCCTCGGTACGCGACAGCGCCGCTCCGCCGTCGCGCACCAGCGCCGCATCGATATTGACCTCGCTCATGTCATTCACGATCACCGCCACGCGAAGCCCCGCGCGGTTGTTCAGGACGTGATTGAGCAGCGTGGTCTTGCCCGCACCGAGGAATCCGGAGAGCACGGTGACGGGCAGAGGACGGTCGATGGCGGCGGGTGCGGCAGAGGCGGACACGGGCGGTTCCTGTTCGTACGGGATCGACTGGGGAATGCGGCGTGCGCCTGTCACTTCCCAGGAAGCGGAAGCAGCCCACGCTCGTAGGCGCGCACCAGACGACGCGGCACCTGGTACTCGACTCCGTCGACGTAGACCGGGGCGAGGTCGGGGGTGCTCGCCTTCCACTGCGCGCGGCGGTGGCGGGTGTTGCTGCGGGACATCTTGCGCTTGGGAACGGCCACTGAGGGAACCTCCTGATGAATCAGTGCTGCAGACCCAGAAGCTACATGAAAACGAATGTCATGCGCAAAAGAACCTCGTCTTGATGGCGGCGGCACTGGCCCGGCGTCTCTCCGCTCTCCAGGCGCCGCAGCCGGCGCGTGGCGCTGTGGACGGTGACGGGCGCGCGAGGTGTGCGGCGGCAGGTCGACCGGCCGTCACGCTGCCTTGGCGTCACTCCAAGTGGTGGGCGTTGGTGCGGGGTTGATGTCCAGGAGTGCTATGCGCCCTCCCCGTTCTGCTGCCACGAGCATGCGCCGCCCTATCCACGCAAGGGACGTGGCGGGGGAAGTCAGATGCCATGCGGCGACGGACGTGTAACCGTTCCTCTGGTGCCGGACCCCGGCCTGCCACAGGCGGATGGTGTAGTCGGATCCGGCCGTCGCGAGCATGTCCCCGTCGCCGGGGCGCCACGCCACCGCCGATGCGCAGACGGGGAGGACGGCCAATCGTGTCGGCCGCCTGGGGCCGATGGACCAGAGCGACAGGTGGCGCTCGGCCGGTACGGCCAGCCGGTGCCCGCTGTCGCTGAAAACCGGGCCGTGCGGACCTGAGCTGTCCTCGCACTCGACCGGCCGCCCCGATGGGCGATGTGTCTCCCACAGCAAGGTCTTGCCCTGGTATGTCGAGCCAACAGCCCATCGGCCGTCGACGGACAGGGTGAGATCGCCTGGTGCGCCGCTGTAGGCATGGACGGCGACCGGCTCGCGACGCGTGGGCATGAAGCAGCGGACGTGGCCTGCCAGGGAGACCGCCAACAGGCGTCCGCCCTGCGCGCCGGCCACGTCGGTGGCTGCAGCCGGGAGGGAGGCGGTGGACCACTGTGCCACGCCGTCAGTGTCGTAGGTGGTGACATGGCGTCCTTGCGCAATCGCCACGACGCCCGGCCCCATCCAGCATGCACGGATGCATGCCTCGGGAGTGGTCCGCGTGATCAGCCTGCCGTCCGCAGCGCGCCACAGGCCGTATCCACGGGGGCCTGTCAAGGCCAGGCTCCGCCCATCAGGAGAGAAGGCGAGACCCGTGATGCCGCCGGGCAACGCGACGTGGCCGTGCTCCTCGCCTCCATCAAGATCCAGCACGCGAACCCCGCCGCGGCGCCCGGCGGCAGCGATCAGACCCACGCCCACCGACAGAGAGGTCGGTTCCCACGGGAGTCGCCTCGACCAGAGCTGGGATCCCTGCGGGCGTTCACCGGTTGCTGGGGGAGTCGGCACTCTCACCATGGCTGCGTTCCTGCCTGGGGCCTGGAGGTGCGGCGGGCGCGGGGGCGTGTCCGCTGTGAGGATCCGTTGACGTGCATGGCGGTCTTCCATTGGTGAGTAATGGGAATCATTTCCATTAAACACTCTCGTGGGGTCCGGCTGTGATCCGGGTTCCCCGCTCGTACTGGAGGCCAAGGCTCCCGACGGATACCTCGTCACCGGCGGCGGCTACGAGCTGCCGGAGTACGACCGGCACGACGCGACCGTCCCGGGACTCTGCCGTCAGTACGAGGGCAGACAGGGGACGCACTGGACGAGATGCCTTTGAGGGAGAGGGCAAACCGGCGCAGAGTTGCGTCAGTTGGCTCGCACGAGACGGAAGACTTCCGTCCGGTCGGATAATTTCTGTCCGGCCGGCCGAGGCGGGTGGCAGCATGGCGGGCGATGTCCGCCGAGTCGCTGTCGAGATGGGTGCGCGCCGCGCTGTTCGCCGCGGTGTGCGTCGCGCTGTCCGCGACCGGCCATGTGCTGATGTCCGGCTCCGATGTCGCCCCGTGGGCCTTGGTCGCCAGCTTCCTGGCCACCGGGTCCGGTGCATGGGCAGCGGCGCGTCGGGAGCGCGGGCCGGTGGCGATCGTGGGCGGGCTGCTGGGGGCGCAGGCGGTGCTGCACCACCTGTTCGCGTGGGCACAGCAGCGGCCCGTGCCCATGCAGATGTCGATGCAGATGCCGATGGGTACGGCGCACGCCGATGTGCAGACGTGGTGGATCGAGGAGCTGGTGCGGTGCGGGGCGCCGCACGGGGCGTCCACCATGGGCCATGGCGGGCACAGCTCGCTCGGGATGGTCGCCGCTCATGGACTGGCCGCCTTGGTGTGCGGGGTGTGGCTGTGGCGGGGCGAGACAGCCGTCTTCCGGCTGCTGCGCTGCGTGGGCATGCTGGCCGAGCTGGCCGTCGGGGCGCTCAGGCTTCTGATCGTCTGCTTCGTTCGTCCTGTGCGGCGGCCGAGCCTGTGGGCCGTTTCGCGCGCCCGGCTTCCCGTCGCCCGGCTGCGGGCGGCGCTGCTGTGTCATGTGCTGTCGCGGCGTGGGCCGCCGCAGGAACTTGCGTACTGCTGAGCGTCCTTCGCGGGCTGCCGGGCTGTCGCGCTGACCCGGCGGTCCGGTAACAGGTGTCCGCACAGCACCCCGCTTCGGCCACTGCCATCGGGGGCTGTCGACGCCTGCCCGAGTGCGAGGGATCGCCCTGCGTGAACCACCGTCGCGGAGGCCCGTGTTCGAGGGCGCGCGGCGGGAGCTTTCCTGCCTTACGGCTGTACGTCCCGGGTTCCGCCGCCAGAGAGGTGGCGGTGACTGACACCGGACGACGGCCGTCCATCCGCCGTGCCCTGGTGTCCTTCGGCATCGGTACGGCCGTGCACCGAGGACTGATCCCCGATGACACGAATACCTCCTTGGCGTGCGCTCGATTGCGCCGTCGTCAGCCGGGCCGGAGCCCCGTTCCGATTCCCTTGCAACTGCCGGTCCAGGCGCAGGGACTCAGTGGCCGTCCCGGCTTTCCCGGCGGTCGGCCAGCATGCTCAGCAACCGGTCCGTCCACTCCGGGGTGGGGCCGGCGTCTTCCGTACGACTCAGGGCGCGCAGCCGCTCGGCATCGGCGGCCCAACGGCGGCAGTCGGCGCACCGGGCGAGATGCCGGTCGAGGGCCTGCGACGCAGCGGTACCGCTGTCGAGTTCGCCGTCCAGGCGGGCGGAGAGCGCGGTGCGGTGGGGGGCGCAGTTCATGGCGTCATTCTCGCCCTCGCGACGCCGCCCTCCGCTGTCCGGGCCGCCGGCTCCCGGAACCGGGAGACGTGTCGTGGACGATGAGCAGGTGACCGTCCTGGCAATGGCGGCCCGCACCGGCGATCCGGCGGCGGTGGAGGCGTTCATTCGGGCCACGCAGCGGGACGTGTGGCGGTTCGTCGCCCACCTGACCGATCCCCAGTCGGCGGACGACCTCGCCCAGGAGACCTTTCTGCGCGCGCTGGGCAGCCTTTCCCGCTTCGCCGGGCGTTCCTCGGCACGTACGTGGCTGCTGTCGATCGCCCGTCGGGTGGTCGTGGACCGCTACCGCGCCGCCTCCGCGCGGCCGAAGACGGCGGATCTGGCGGACTGGGAGGAGGCCGCCGAGCGCTGTCAGCCGCGTGGTCTGCCGGGCTTCGAGGAGCGGGTGGCGCTGGACGAGCTGTTGGCCGGTGTGCCGGTCGACCGGCGGGAGGCGTTCGTACTGACGCAGGTGGTGGGCCTGCCGTACGCGGAGGCGGCGGAAGTGGCGGGGTGTCCGGTGGGCACGGTGCGGTCGCGTGTCGCACGGGCCCGGAGCCAGCTGATCGCGATGCTGCGGGCCGCCGAGGACGCTGCAGAACGCACCCGCGGGGTGAGCGGAAAGGAAAGCCGGGAACCGAAGGCGTCCGGCGTCCGACTGCTCTTCTTGGCCGGGGCACGCGGCTCCGGCGCACGGCACGCGGTGACTGTGGGGAGGAGGGTCTGATGGAGGGGCTCGGCATACGCATGGCCGAGGTCTCCTGTCGTCACGGGCGGCAGGAGGTGGTCCACGAGGTGGATCTCGATATCGCCCCCGGCGAGCGGGTGGCGCTGACCGGGACCAACGGATCGGGCAAGACGACGCTGCTGCGCGCGGTGCTGGGCCTGCACCGTGACGTCGGCGGGCAGATCGCGGTGGGCGGCCGGCTGACCGGAACGGCGGCCGAGTGGGCGTGGCGGCGCCGGGCCTGCGCGTGGATTCCGCAGCGCCCCGCGGGGGGCCGATTCCCCTTGCTGGTACGGGAGTTGCTGGCCAGCAGTGGGGACGTGGAGGAGGCCGGAAAGGCGGCCGGGCGGCTGGGCGTCGGCGAACTGGCCGACCGGCCACTGCACACCCTGTCCGGCGGCCAGTTGCAGCGGGTGCACCTGGCTCGGGCCGTCGGCTGCGTGGCGGCCGGGGCCGGGGTGCTGCTGGCCGACGAGCCCACCGCCGCCCTGGACTTCGACGGGCAGGCGGAGGCGGCGGAGGTACTGACCGGACTGCCGGTGACGCTGGTCGTCGTGACGCACGACCGCGGGATGGCGAAGCGGTGCGACCGGGTCCTGGAGATGGCCGCCGGACGCGTGCGGGAGGTCGCCGCATGAACGGGTGGACACACCTCGGCGACCTGCTGAGCCTGATCCCCGTGCAGCGCGCGGGCCTCGCCCTGCTGCTGGCGGCCGTCGGACTGCCGGTCGTGGGCGTGGTGATCGTCGGGCTGGACATCATGCCGGTCCGCTTCGCGATGATGCACGTCGCCCTGCTGGGCATCGCCGTCGGGCTGCTGACCGGGCTCGACCCCGCCCTCTGCGCGATCGTCGCCTGCGCCCTGGCCGGCGCCGGTATCAGCCCGCTGGCCCGTACGCCCGACGGGCTGTCGGGGGCGATGGGACTGCTGATGAGCCTGGCCATCGCCGCGGCGCTGCTCGTCCTGGCGGTCTCCGGGGTCAATGCCGCCGGGGCCTTCGCGCTGCTGTGGGGCTCGATCCTGTCGGTGGGCGACGGGGACGTGGCCGTCCTCGCCGCCCTCGCCGTGGTCGTCCCCGGGCTGTTCTGGTGGCGGCGGCGCCAGGTGGCGCTGCTGCTGCACGACCGCGAGCTGGCGCTGTGCGCCGGGGTGCCCGTGCAGCGGCTCACCCTGATCCTGCTGGTGCTCGTCGCCGTGTCGGTGGCCGGCGCGATCCGGCTCACCGGCGCGCTGCTGGTGGACGCCCTCACGCTGCTGCCCGCGCTGGCCGCCCGCCGCCTGGGACGCTCCCTCGGCTCGATCGTGGCCTGGGCGATCGGCATCGGCCTGGCCGTCAATCTCGTCGGTTTCCTGCTGGCCCTGGCGCTGGACCTGCCGCCCGGGCCGATTCTCGTCCTCGTGGCCGGGGCAACCGCCCTGGTCGCTCATCTCGTCCCCGAACGGAGAAACCGCTCATGGCACGCATCCGCGTCCGCGTCCCCTTCCTCCCCGCCCTTGCACTGACGACCGGGCTGTCCCTGCTCACCGGCTGCTCAGACAGTGGCACCGAGCACTCCGCCCACGCCGGGTCGCATGACAAGGACGGTGGTCCGGTCGTCGTGGCCACCACGACCTGGGAGGCGGCCTTCGCCCACGCCGCCGGGGCGAAGAACGTCAAGGTCATCGTGCCGCCGTCCGTACAGCACGCCCCGGACTACGAGCCCAAGCCCTCCGACCTCGCCGCGGTCGCCGGCGCCGACTATGTGCTGTACGCGCCGTTCGAGCCCTTCGCGGGCAAGATCAAGGACGCGGCGGGCTCGAAGGCCGAACTCGTCGCGGTGAACCTCGACAACACGGCCGACAAGGCCACCGCCGAAGTGACGAAGCTGGGCAAGAAGTTCGGCACCCAGAAGGCCGCAGCGGCCTGGACGAAGAAGTTCAGCGGCGAGTACGGCAAGTTGTCCGCCGAGGTGAAGAAGGCGTGGCCGGGCGGCCACCGCCCGACGGTGGTGGCCCAGGCGTTCTCCTCCTGGGCAGCGAAGCTGGCCGGTGCGGAGGTGGTCGGGACGTACGGGCCGGATCCGGTGACGCCCAGCCAGGTGTCCAAGCTGTCGGCCAAGAAGCCTGCGCTGGTCCTGGACAACGTCCACATGTCCACCGGCACGGTCCTGCCGGACTCCGGCGCCCAGCAGATCGAGATCGCCAACTTCCCCGGCAAGGACCTGGATCTGCTGGCGGTGTACCGCAATGCGGCGACAGCCGTGGAGAAGGGGCTGGGCAAGCACTGACGTATGGCACGGCGGCCGGGAAGGGCCGCGGCGCATCAACCGCCGCGGCCCTCACCCTGTTCGGGGCGGCCCTGCCCTGATCCGGGCCCGGTGCCGCCTACCCGTCCACGGCGCCCTGCGGCACTGACCCGGCGAGCCGTTCACGCATCGCCGCCCGGTCCGGCTTGCCCGCCGGGGTCAGCGGAAGCTCGTCCAGGAGCAGCAGCGCCTCGGGGTGCTTGCGACGCTCCAGGGCACGCTGGTCCAGGTGTCGGCACAGCCCCTCCAGGGTCAGTTCCTGTCCCTGTTTCGGTACCACGCAGGCACCCAGCCGTTCGCCCATCAGCCGGTCGGGTACGCCGACGCAGACCGCCTCCCGCACCTGCGGATGTGTCAGGAGGTGTTGCTCCACCTCGTTGGGGCTGATGTTGGCACCGCCGCGGATGACGATGTCCTTCAGCCGCCCCACGAGGCGCAATGTGCCGTCGTCGTCCAGCACTCCGAGGTCTCCGGTGCGCACCCAGCCGCCGGGAGTGCGGTAGCGGACATCGAGTTCGGGCGAGCCCACGTACGACAGCGGTGTCATCGGGCCGCGGGCGACGATCTCGCCCATGATGCCCGGGGGCATCGCCACGATGTCGCCGCGCGGGGCGGCCAGGTCGGCGATGCGGATGTCGGCCACCCGGGGATCCGGACGTCCCACTGCGATTCCCGGCCCGTCATCGGGCTCCGGCTTCTCGTCGATCCCCGTATGGCAGTTGACGCCGTCGGCCGACCCGTACAGGTTCACGACCGCGCAGCCAAAGGCGCGCCGGGCCTCGGCCGCGGTGCCCTGGTCGAGGGGAGCGCCACCCAGCACCAGTGCGGTGAGGGAAGAGGTGTCGACAGCCGTCCGGCCGAGGCGCTCAAGGAGCATACGGACCATGGTCGGTACGGCGAAGAGGTGCGTGGGTCGTTGCCGGCCGATCGCGGCCAGGGCGGCATCGGCGTCGAATCGGTCGATCAGCACCAGGGTGCCGCCGTGGCGGGCCAGGGTGACGGCGGTGCCGCTGCTCCCGAATGCCGACGCCAGCGGCACGAGGAAGAGGTTGCGCGGCGCCTGCCCGTCGGCCAGAAGGGACGCCAGGAAGTTGCCGCGTCCTCCGGCCAGCGCGTTGTGCGAGTAGGCCACCATCTTGGGTTCGGCCTCGGAACCGGAGGAGACCAGGATGCGGGCGGCCGAGTCAGGGTCCGGGCGGGCAGGGGTGAAGACCGCGCCATCGGTCCTCAGCAGTTCGCCGAAGGAGACGCAGCCGTCCGGGGTCCGGCCGGGTCTGGCGGCGATCACCGTACGAAGCGCGGGAAGTTCGGTGGACAGCGCAAGGAGGTCCTCCGCGTGGCGGCTGCCGCGGTGTTCGGCTGCCGTGATGACGGCGACGGCGCCCGAGCGGCCGAGCAGGGAGGCGGCCTCGCACCTGCCGCGGCCGACCGGAAAGGGCAAGGCGAGGGCGCCGAGGGCCGCCAGGGCGAGGTCGGCGACGACGGCCCGCCGCCCGTTGGGCAGCTGAACGCCGACCACATCACCGGGGCGGATGCCGGTCGCGGCGAGTCCGGCGGCCAGACCTCGCGCGTGGCGATCCAGTTCGCCGTAACTCACCTCTCCCTGCGGGTCGATGACGGCGGCTCGGTGCGGGTCCGCGCAGCGACGGGCGCGGAAGAGGGCGTACAGGTCGAGGTCGGGGTAGCTGCCGTCGGCCGCCCAGGAGCGGCGCAGCGCGGCGGGCACCAGGTCACGTATCGGCTCGTGCACGGCGGTCACCTCGGCTACGTCGGTCGTTTCGGGTACGGAGGTCGCCACGGGTACGTCGGTCGCGTGCGGAACGGTCACGAGAGGCTCCAGGGGGACGGAACGGCGGGTGCGCCATGGGCGTCGCGGGTGAGGGCGCCGGCGAGCCGGGGATCGTGCGGCAGCGCGGCGAGGTCGGTGCTGACGGCGGTGGCCGCCAACCCGCGGGCACGCAGGACGGCGACGGCTTCGGCGGTAGGAAGCCGTCGTATCCGCGCCGTATGGCCGGCGGCCTCGGCGGCGCAGGCGTCGGCCGGGGCCAGCCAGCCGTCCGCGGTCGGCAGCGGGTGCCGGAAGCCCGCCGGACGCCGTGGATCCCGCCCGGCCGCGGCGCGGCGCAGGGCCGGTGCGGTGAGCGCATCGGCCGCGCCGAGCAGCGAGGAGTCGACGCGGATGCCGTGCCCGGTGCGTTCGCGGGCGAGCAGACCGGCGAGGACGGCCTCAGCGCCCAGGAGCCCACCGAGCACGTCGAGCAGGGTCATCAGGGAGGGCGCGGGCGGCTCCCCGGCGGGCCGGACGGCCTCGCCGACGCCCGTTCTCGCCTGCACCATGAAGTCGGTGCCGATCGGCGCACCGGGCAGCTCCCGGCCGGCGAACCCGCTGGTGTAGGCGTAGACGAGACCGGGGTTGGCGGCGGACAGCGCGTCGGCGTCCAGGCCGAGCTGCTCGGCCTTGCCGGGAGCCCAGTTGTGGAGGAACACATCCGCCTCGGCGGCGATCTCGCCCAGCCTGCGACGGTCGGACGGGGACTTGATGTCGATCTCGACCGCCTTCTTCCCCCGGTTGAGGGCCAGCCACCGCGCGGAGAGACCCGCGCAGGTGGGCGGCATTCCGCGCAGCGGGTCGCCGCCCGGCGGCTCGATACGGACCACCTCCGCGCCGAGCAGACCGAGCAGGTGTGCGGCCAGCGGTGCCTGGATCCGGCGTCCGGCCTCCAGGACGACCATCCCCGCCAACGGTCGTGCGGGCGCAGGTATGCGTACGGGAGCGGGTGGGCGACGCAGTGCCTCCCGGCCGGGCACAAGGGCCCATGGCGCGTCCGCCGCACCGCCCTCCGCACCGCCCTCCGCCACCCGCTCCGCGAGCGTGTGGAGCCGGCAGACGTCCGCTCCCGAGGCGTCCGCCGCGCGGCGGATCTCCTCCCAGCCGTGGGCGAGGGTGACGGTGTGCAGCGCGTCGGGCAGCGGCGCACAGCCCGTCGCATACCGGAACTGGAACGGCCGCCAGCCGGCCCGTATCGCTTCCTGCGGCGCCTCCAGCGCATGCCAGAAACCGGCCCACACGGCAGGCTCCAGGGCCTCCAGCTCGAAGCGCGTGCCGTCGGCGGCGGTGAACGGCGGCCCACCCGGGCCCGTCGGGGCGGCCTCCCCCTCCTCGGCTCCGGCAGCGGCCAGGTACTGGGAGACCGTCAGGAGCGCCGCCCGGTCGGCGGCGGTGGCGACCGAGGTCACCGCGCCGCCGCGGGCCTGGCCGATCAGCGCGGCGAGCAGTCCCTGCACCGTGAGGACACCGGTGGCGGTGGCGGCGTAGTCGACGGCCAGTCCGCGCGGGCCGCCGTCGCGCTGCCCATGGACGGCCATGACGCCGCAGACCGCCTGCGCGGTCGCCTCGTCGCACACCTCCTGCGGAGCACACACGTCGGCCCAGGCAACCCGGGCCCGTACGGGCGCATGCCCCGGCCCGGCCAGGACGAGCCGCGCATGCCCGGCCGGGCCGCTGTCGTCGACCGGGGCGGGACGGGCACCCAGCGCGCGCAGATGGTCAACGGCCGTACCGGCCAGGGCCGGCAGGCCCAAAACACTCAGCTCCAGCCCGTCGAGCGGCAGGACCGTCCCCGTCGTCGTGGTGTGTGCCATGGCTGCTCCCTCTCCGGCGGCGGTGGCCGCCGCGTCGGCACCGGACTCGTCGCGGGAACCCGAAGGCGGCCGGATCCGACCTCTCTCCCGCGAGCCCAGCAGTCGGATGGCGGAACCGCCTGGTTCCCGGAAAGGACGCAGAACGGTGAAGGAGTTTCGGCGACCCGCTCACACGGACGGGACTGAGCACGGCGGCAACGGAACCGAGGTCGTCAGCGGGCCTCAGCCGGCAGGAGTGTCCGCCCCCGAGTACCCGGGGGTGCCGGCCTGCCCGGCGCCCATGGGAGAACTGCGTGAGCGCATAACGAAGTTCGTCACCGGCCGCGTGATCCCGAAGGAACCCGACCTCGACGCGGGCGGCCCGGCGGCGAAGCGGATCCTCGGCGAACTCCAGGAAGAGGCGAAGAGGGAAGGGCTGTGGGCCCTGCCCCTCCCGGTCGAACTGGGCGGCCAAGGACTGCCGCTGACCTTGTACGCCCACCTCGCCGAAGCGGAGGGGGCGAGCGACCACGGCCCCGCCGCACTCGGCTCGGCCACCCTCCTGGACGCCCTCATGCTCCACCGGCACGCCGCGCCCCGCGTCCGCGAGCACTACCTGGAACGGCTGACCACCGGCAGAATCCGTTCCGCCTACGCCATGACGGAGCCGGAAGTGCCGGGCAGCGACCCCCTGTTGACCCAGACCCGTGCGGAGGCCAGGCCGGACGGCTCCTACGCGCTGTCCGGCCGCAAGTGGTTCACCACCGCGGCCGCCGAGGCCGACATCGTGACCGTCCTCGCCCGCACCGACGGTGAACCGGCGGACCGCGGCGGTCTGTCCCTGCTGCTGGTCCCCACGGACACCCCCGGCTTCCGCATCGTCCGGGAGCTGCCCGTCCTGGGCACCGGAGGCCAGTGGGAGATCGAACTGCACGACGTACGGGTCCCCGCCGACCACCTCATCGGCGCACGCGGCAATGCCCTGGCCGTCGCCGCGCAGCGACTCCAGCTCGGCCGCACCCTGCGCTGCCTGCGCTGGCTCGGCCAGGCCGAACGGGCCTTCGCCCTCATGCGCACCCGTGCCCGGGAGCGCATGCTGCGACGCGGGCCGCTGGGCGACCACCAGCTGGTCCAGCAGCACATCTTCGAGGCACTGCTGGCCATCCGCTCCACCCGGCCGCTGGTCCACGAAGCGGCCCGGCTCATCGATGCGGGCCGGGACGCCCACATCGAGGTCGGCCTGGCCAAGGTCGCGGCGGCGCGCATGTTGCAGCACGTCGCGGACGGGGCGATCCAGGTCCACGGCGCCGCGGGCCTCGGCCCGGACACCCCGCTGCCGGGTCTCTTCCGGATGGGCCGGATGGCCCGTCTCCTCGACGGCCCGGACGAGCTCCACATCACCTCCGTGGCGCGGCGGGTGCTGCGGGAGGGATGAGGGGGCCGAGACAGGCGAGGAGGCGTGGCGCCCACGGCGGGGGCAGAAGGTTTACGCCGCGGGCGCCGTACGTCGCGCGCGTCACGCATCGCGGGCATCACGAGTCGTGGCATCACGAGTCGTGGGCGTCAGACGTCGTGGGCCTCAACCAGCCCGGTGAGCAGAGCGAGCCCGAGGGCGAGAAAGAAGTCGCCCCACACCAACTCGTGCCGCACGGCGATGCCACGGTGGAGGTCGTAACAGCCGTTGAGCAGCATGCCGGGCGTCCCGCCGGCACCCTGCGCCGTCAGGTGCCCGGTGACCAGGTGCTCCAGGACCGCGGTGGCCCGCCCCCGCAGCCGTTCCGCCTCGGGCATCGTGGCGGCCGCCGCGAGCTTCAGCAGCGCGACCGCCTCGATCGCCGCCGCGGAGGTGTCCAAGGGGCCTTGAGGTGCCGTCACCTCGGCCGGCGGAACGAATACCTCCGGCGCCGCGGTTCCTTCGCCCGGCCCGAGCAATCTCCGGGCCCTCTCCACGTAGGAACCGCCGTCCGATCCGCCGTCCGATCCGCCGTCCGATCCGCCGTCCGATCCGCCGTCCAGGCACAGGGCCGCATCGGCAAGAGCCAGCAACAACCACGCCCGGCCCCGGCTCCAACCCGGCGCCGGCTGCGGGCAGCCCGCCCAGCGCCCCTCCGCGGTCCATTCCCACGCCGGCCGCAACGGCTCCTCGCCGCAGCACAGCGCAAGATGCCGGTCGAGATGGGACCGGGCGGCGCGACGCCCGCCGCCACCCCCGGTGGTCGCGAGCAGCGGCACCATGCCGGGAACCCCGTCCACCCGTGCCACCAAGCGAGCCCCACCGAAGGCGGCACCCCACGGCACGATCCCCAACTCCGCGTCAAACGCGTCATCACGGCATACGCGAGCCGCCCGACCGCGCAGGGCCACCGCGCCCGAATCCTCACCGCGCCCCGCGCCCAGCGCCGTCCCGTACCAGAAGATCAGCCCCCGGGTCGCCGTATCGGCATCCAGCCAACCGGCGAGCCGCCCGGTGCACTCGACCGCGCCCGCCCGGTCCCGTACCTCCCCGGAGTGCAGAGCCCGCAGCCACCGCAGCCCCGCCCAGAAGCCCCCGGTCCAGGACCCACGCGAGGTCGTCGTCCACCGCCCGGTATCCGGGTCCGCATACAGCGGGAAGCGGTCGCCGACCTCGGCGGCCGTGCCCGCAACACGCTCCAGGATGAGGTCGAGGGCCTCCTGCGCCCACGGCATCGGCACCCGCCCGGTAGCGGCCATGGTCCCGGCATCCGGTGTGGACCGAGAGCCCGGGGCAGACGCCGGCATGTTCCTCGACCGTGATGTCATCCCCGCACCCCGCCGCCTGCGGACCGACGTCGCTCCCGTATCGCCCACGCCGCCGCGACCGCGCACGCCCCCGCGAACTCCACTGCCACCAGCAGCCATCCCCGCCCGTACCCGGACGACTCCACCAGGGCACCGAACAACGGCGGACCGACCGCGAACCCTCCGAAGAAGCCCGCGGAGACCCATGCGGAGTCCTGCCCGGCACGACCGGGCGCCGCCCGCTGGATCACCAGCACCATCGAAACGGCGTTGCCCGCGACCGCGAACCCCCCGATCGCCACCGCCGACACCCACACCAGCACCGGGACGCGCAGCGCCGCGATCAGCAGCAGCCCGGCGATCACCGCGCCTCCCGCCAGAACCGCGGGCAGCACCACCGCCGTCCCGGGGCGCCCGGCGAGCCTCGACCACCCCATCCGCCCGGCGATCCCGGCCAGCCCCAGCACCGCCACCAGCACGCTCGCCGCTGTGGGAGCGATCCCGAGCCGCTGCACCCCGAACAGCGCCAGATACGTGTTCACGGACGCTATCCCGGCCCCGAGCAGCAGGGAGAACACCAGCAGCCACCCGACCACAGGCCCCGCCGACGAGGCGGCCTCCTCGCCCGCCTTCCCCGCCGCACGCCGAGCCGGCCCGGCAGGCGACGCCTCCGCCGGCAACACACGGGCCGCCCACATCGCAGTGGCCACGGCCGCGGCAGCGGCCACCCACACCGCAGCCCGCCATCCGACCCCGCTCGCCAGCGCGGCCAGCGGCAGCCCGGCGGCAAAGGCCCCCACCTGCACGCCCGACTGTTTCGTACCCGTCACCGCACCACGCCGCGCCACCGGCACGGCCGCCAATATCACCTTGTTGGTCGCCGGATTGGCCAGGGCCTGCGGAATCCCACCCACCGCGACCGCGGCCAGCAGCACCCCGTACACCCGGGCCGAAGCGATCAGCGCAAGCGCCACACCGACGAGCAGCAGCAGCGCGATCAGGCAGCGCCGCGGCCCCACCCGGTCCACCAGCCGCCCCGCCACCGGAGACAACACGGCGGCGGCCCCGAACCCCGCCGTCGTGGTCAGCCCCAACATGGCCCGGCTCATGTGCAGCTCCGCCACCAGCCGCGGACCGAGCGCCCCGACCAGGAACAACTGCAGCATGGAAAACGCCATTGCCGAGGTCAGCAACAGGGTCACGACGTTTCCCGCCCCGCGCTCAACTCTCCCCTCACCGGCACTCCCGGCAGCCGAAGGTGCCGAGGACGTCGGGGACGACCGATCTGCGTACACGCGCGCTCTCCCTCCACGCCGGACCACGCACCGCACGGGGCCCGCGGCAGAGAGTCGTACGAACACGCCCGCCGGTTCCCGCGCCCACTCGCCCCTTCCAGGTGCCGCATTCCCACCGTGGTGCGATGCGATCACCGCACCGGCGGAGGTCGTCGGGATGATCGCTCGGCTGCGCGCCGTCGCAGATGCCTGCGGAGGGCACGGGAGAAGTGCGCCTCGTCAGCCGGGACGGCATCGGCCAGGTGCGCCCCCCGACGACAGGGAAAGTTCCCGGCCATCGCTGTGGTGATATTCGGCCACCCCTGTGTCCGGCGCCGGCGCGGCCACTGTCATCATGTCGGCGCCATGCCTATCACCGCCGCGCTGCGCTATGTCCGGGCCGCGGTGTTCGCCGCGGTCTGTGTCGCGCTGTCCGCTACGGGACATGCCGTGATGTCCGGCCCGGTGTTGCCGGGGTGGGCGTATGCGGCGGCTGCGGCGGCCGTGATGGTGGGCGCGGCAGCCGCTGCAGGCCGGCAACGGTCCCTGCCGACCATTGCCGCCGGAATGCTCGCCGGCCAGGGCGGGCTGCATCTCTTTTTCACCTGGGCGCAAGAGACGGCAGCGCCCACTCGCTCCGCGCCCACGGCCGCAGACTGGGCGGACGTCCTGTTCTGCGGGCTCACCGGACCGGCGAACGCAGCGACACCTCTCGGCCGGTCGATGCGGCAGATCGTGCGGGAAGACGGCCTGCACTGGGACCATCTCCCCACCCACCTGCCGGCCGGCCCCATGAGCCCCCACGGCCATGGCGCCGAGGCGATGCACGGTATGCACCATGCCGGAATCGGCATGCTGGCGGCCCACCTCGCGGCAGGCTTGATCTGCGCCTGGTGGCTGCACCGCGGCGAACGCGCGGCCTTTGCACTGCTGAGGGCCCTTGCTGCCGCCGCCGACCGATCAGCGCACCGGCTGGTGACGCTCTTCGTCATCGGTGTAACGGCTCCCGTCGCGCACCGGGCGCCGTGCCCGGCACGACGGCCGGCGGTCGCCGTGCCGCCACAGCTGCCATTCGTCCGGCATACGGTCATCCGCCGCGGCCCACCGCTGTCTTTCTCGTACTGATCATCACCGCGTGTTTTCGCAGCCCCGGTAGGACAGGGCTGTGTCGGCCGTGCCCTGGCGCGGCGCGCGGCTTCACGGACGGTCCCGCAGGCCCGTCCGCTCTCCCGGCGGTCTCGCTCGTGTGCGCACCGCCCGGATTCCCCTTGTGATCACGCGTGGCCGGGGCTGCCCGAGCCCGCGCAACGATGGAAGACACCCCGCAATGACGCATGCCTCGAATCTGTCCGACGACAGACCGAAGACCGAGCCGGACAGCGGCACCGACCGCAAACGGCCCTCCCGCAACCAGCTCTACAAGACGCTGTGGCGCTGGCACTTCTACGTCGGCGTGCTGGTCACCCCGCTGCTCGTGCTGCTTGCCGTCACCGGCGGCATCTACCTGTTCAAACCCGCCTACGAGGACTGGGTCTACAAGGACCTGCGCACCGTCCATGCCGTCGACAACGCCGAGCCGGTGTCGCTGGCACAGCAGGTGGAGGCCGTCCGCAAGGCGAAGCCCGAGGCGACCATCCAGTCGGTGACCCCGCCCAGCGACCGCGGGCACAGCACGATGGTGACCCTCGCCGCCGAGGGCGGCGGCGAGTGGGCCCCGACGGTGTCGGTGTACGTGAATCCGTACGACGGCAAGGTGCTGGGGTCGGTCGACAACGGCAAGACCTTCATGCACACCGTCCGCGAACTCCACGGCAACCTGCTCTCAGGGACGGTCGGCGACCGCCTGATGGAGCTGACCGCGTCCTGGACTGCGATCCTGACCTTCACCGGCCTGTATCTGTGGTGGCGCAGCCGCCCGCGCCGCGGACGGAAGGGACGGCGGGGTCTGCGCCGCTGGCACGCCACGGCCGGCGCGGTTCTCTCCGTTTTCCTGCTGGCACTCATCGCCACCGGCCTGCCCTGGACCGGTGTCTGGGGCGAGCAACTGCAGAAGGTCATCACCGCGAGCAAGCAGCAGGCCCCGAGCGCCTGGGACTACAAGGTCTCCTCGACCGTGCCCTCGACTGCCGATCACCTCACGACCAACCCGGACACCGCCGTGCCCTGGGCGGCGGAGAAGCTCCGCGTGCCGACCTCGCAGTCGGCTGACGGTCACCAGGGGCACACCGGCCACACCGGCCACGACTCGGCAGCAGGCAGCCACGCGGCGCCGGGCAGTCTGTCCATCCAGCGGGCCGTCGCCATCTCCCGACAGGAGCGCGTACCCGGCCCCTTCACCGTCACCCTGCCGCAGGGGCCGAAGGGCGTTTACACGATCTCCGGCAAGTCCGAGGCAGACCCGGCCAAGCAGCGCACCCTCTTCCTCGACCAGTACTCCGGCAAGGTGCTGGCCTCCTACGGCTGGCCCCAGTACGGCCTCCTCTCCAAGCTGGTCGAAGAAGGCATCGCCCTGCACCAGGGCGAACGGTTCGGCCTCCCGAACCTCCTCGTCGCCTTGGGAACATGCCTCGCCGTCATCGGCATGGCCATCAGCGGAGTGGTGATGTGGTGGCGGCGCCGACCGGCCGGACGGGCCCTCGGCGCACCCCGCAGGGCCCATGACACCAAGGTCGCCCGCGCCGTCGCCCTGATCATGCTGGTCCTCGGAGTGGCCATGCCGCTGGCCGGCCTGTCCATGCTGCTCATCCTGCTCCTGGACTGGCTGCTCATCCGGCGGATCGCTCCACTGCGCCGCTTCTTCGGTTGAGCCACGGCCGAACGCCTGCAACCCCGCCGCTGGTCGGAGCGCGCACAAAACGCTCCGACCAGCGGCGGGCCCGTGACGGAGTCAGGATGCCGGGCAAGGACGCGGCGCGGGCGAACCTGCGCACGGCTCGCCGACGACGGCAAGAACGACGAGGACGGCGCAGAGCGGTACTGCAGGCCACCCGCAGGGCTCGGATGGATGGCGGATGAAGTTGGTGTGGCTGGTGTTCGCCTTCGTCGCGCCCTTCCTGGGCAGCCTGCTGTGGTTACTCATCGGCCGGCGCCGCCTCGCTCCGCGCCAGAACACCTGAATACTCTGCGTCAGCGGGCCGCATGGGCGCGCCGCGAGCCCCGGCCCTGCTGAGAGAGGTCAGGGGAACGCGTAGCCGAGCACGGCCTCTCTGGCGTGGCCTTCGCAGTCGGCAGCGCCGGAGACGAAGTGGTCTCCGTTGGAGGGGATGTAGCAGCGGTAGAGGGGGATGGACCCGCTCACCTGGCTGGTGTGGACGTAGCCGACGGGTCCCATGGGGAACTGGCCTTCGCAACCGGGGTCGCGGGTCAGCAATGTGTGGCCCCCCACCTTGCACTCGTAGAGCATGGCCGTCTCGTGCGCGTGGTGGCGCAGCAGCTTCCAGGTCTGTTGCTGGGTGAAGCCGGGTGGCAGCAGCCGGGAGGAGGTGATGTGTCCCCGGTCGGGGTGGTGGCCGCGGCGCAGCAGAGTGTAGGGAAGGTGCTCGAAGCCGCAGGAGAGTTGAGGTGTGGGCAGGTCGTTGCGGTTGGCCATTGCCCAGGTGGACCACGTGGGTTTGGCGGAGCCGTCCTGTCTGCGGAGGCCGAGCTTGAGACCGCCCTCGCCGGGGTCGTCCTGCATCCGGTGGTAGATGTAGCTCTCGATGCCCGGCGTGCCGAGCACATTGCGGAAGGCGTCGCACACGGCTGCGGCCTGCTGTGGCTCGCTGGACCCGTCTCCGGAGTTGATGCCGCTCTCGGTGAGCTGGATCGTCCAGGCGGAGGGCGTGTGCGGGAACTGCTGGCGTAGCCAGCCCACCACTACGCCGATGTTGCCGTGGGTGACCTTGGGGTAGTCGTCGGCGGAGAGGACGGCCTTGAACAGGTCCGGGGCGTAGGGGTGGTAGGCGACCCGCCAGTGGCGCGATCCCGCCCGGGCGGCCAGCCCCTTGAGCACGGTCATGCCGGACAGCGTCGCGTCGTTGCCGGATGGCTGGTCGTAGGCCGTGCCGAAGCGGTGGTCCAGTGAGGTCAGTACCTTGGCGGTGGGTTGCTGGGGGGTGATGCGGTCGTAGGCGGCGTTGTAGTTGGCGGCGATCTGGTCGAGCCATTGCCTGGTGTCGCAGGGCTTGCCTTTGCCGCAGCCGATGTTGAACCAGGTGTTGGTGTTGACCTCGTTGTCGATCACGAAGTCGGCGATCCGGCCGTGTCCGTGCAGGCCGTCGTAACGTTGGGCCAGCATCCCGGCGAACCGTCCGAAGTCGGCCGGATTGTTGGGCACGCAGAACACCTCGTAGCCGGGTGCGGGATCACATGGTCTGCCCTGGCGGGCCCAGGTGGGCGTGCCGTAGACGATGGCGGTGACCACCAGGCCCCGGTCGGTCCACTGCTTGATGGCCGAGTCCACCTCGGGCCGGATCGTGAAGCAGTGACCGTCGAATTCCTGCTCACCGGCGGCGCAGGGCGCTGTTGTGGCGCTGGGCTCCCAGGCCGCCCAGACGAGGTTCATGGACACGCCGCCGGCGTTGTTGCCGGCCATCTCGCCCTTGTCGGACCAGAAGTCCGGCTGGATGCCCTTGATGCGGTAGTCGGACCGCGTCGGGTACGGCAGCGCAGCCGTCTCGGCCCCGGCAGTGGGCTGGAGAGCCTCAGGAAGGACGAGGGCGGAGATGAGCAGCACGAGGGCCGCGAGATACCTGGCTGCTCTGGACACGATTCTCCTCATGCGGGGGGCCGCGACGTACCGTCGCTCTGTGCAGCGGCCGACGGCGGGCTCCCGTCGGTTCAGCGGATGAAGTCGACCTCTGGGTAATGGTGTGAGGGGCTGTCGAGCAGGTGGCTGTGCCGGTGGCGCAGATGCTTGTCGAAGAAGGCCGCGAGGTAGGTGCGTTGGACCTCAATGGAGCGGTTGGGGTCGATCGTGCCGAGTATCTGCTCCAGTTGCGGCGGGGCCAGCCCGAAGGCGCCAGGTGCCTGGGGAAAGAGGACCTGGTTGTCGACGAAGGAGTTGTGCCCGGAGCCGCGCAGTTTCAGGTCGAGCCGCTCGCCGTGCAGGTGCTTCCAGAACCGTGCCCAGCTGCGATCGCTGTTGCGGTTGTGGTGTTCGGAGCTGAACAGCATGAAGGGGCGGTCGAGCGGCTTGTCGACCGACGATCCGAAGAGCTGGCCGTCCAGGTTCGCGCCGGCGTCGATCCTGGAGTCCGCGTGCATGGCCGCGGCCACTGACCCTCCGCCGAGGGAAGCGCCGAACATCCCGATGTGTTTCGTGCTCGCGGCTTGGGTCAGCCCGTGGGGGAGCGGCCTGTGTTCCACATCGGGGTTGTGGCCGCGGGCGATCTTGCCCAGCTGGTCGATGACGAAGTGGGTGTCCGCTGCCCGGATGGCGATCGTGTGCCGCGATTTGGAACCTGGCGGCATCATGTTCACCTCATGCCGCCCGCCGGGGAACACCACATCGCCGGAATCGTGGGTGTGGTCGAGGGTGATGACCAAGTAGCCGCGGCTGGCCAAGTCCTGAACCAGTGCGGTCGACTGGCCCCGGTGCCCGTGCAGCCCGGGTGAGTACAGCAGTACCGGCAGCTTGCCTGCCCTGCGGTCAACCGGGGCGCCGGTGTGCCCGGCAGTGGTGGGCAGGGTCACCCCGCCCGGCAGGACCTGCTGGCTGACCGGCAGCTGTGCGGCGGGATAGTTGCCGGTATGCGTGGCCGGATACCACAGCGAGACCATCAGCTCGCGCTGCTGTCCGGGCATCCACGGATCCCTGCGTGACGCGTCGCGCAGGTGGAGGTCGACCGTTCCGACACGGTAGCGCCCGGTCGGGGCGGGGAGAGTCAGCTGGCCCGGGGCCGGCGGCGCGTCCAAAGCCGCTGCCTGGTGCGGGGATTGCGCCACGTCGTCCAGTGCAGCAGCCGCGGTCATGGGCGTACCGGTGCTCTTCTCGGCGGCGGCAGCCGACCCGACTCCGGCACTCAGGACGACGGCCAGTGCTCCTGTGGTGCCGGCGACCCGTGCGCCCAACCGGCTCTGGCGCCTTCGTGCATGTTTCCCCATGGGCGCTCCTTCTCCTGAGACGAACACCGCCTCAACGGCGATCAGTTGGCGCTCATCGTAATAGGTGATTCACCGCAGCAAAGCCCAAGGTGCTTGTTTATACGGAGAGTTCTTACTACCGCACAGTTGGCTGACCTTTCCACCTGCTATCAGAAACGCCAACCCGCACAGAAGAAGCCAACCGCCAGGTAACTGTCAGTATCAGGGCGGCATACTCAGTGCGACGTCGCAAATTACGCAAACATGTCCAAGTTCCTGTAATTCGTTGGGTCGCCGAGGGATCTTGAGGCATGGGCGACCCTGCACATTTCCCTAAACTCTCCAGTAGCTAAGGGGAGTTGACGGAGTGTCATTTGAACAAGCCGGTGAAGATGCTGTACTAATTCCCCTGCGCATTCCGAGTGTGACGGCCAGGGAGGCATCGCTGGTGTTCGCTGCCGTTCGCAGTGCGCGTGGCGTGAACATGCGCAGCGAAAGTAAGCGGCAACAGAGCGCGCACGCCAAAAGTGCCGACAGGTAGGTCCAGACCGCATTTCGTGAAACGCGCATCGGCTGCCCCATAGGGGCTTCGCCAGGTGACGACTCGGCGTACGCCGGCGTCATCCGCCCGGTGGCCGGGCAATACAATCCCCCACACCTCGAAAGAGTCCATATATGCGTCTTCCTCGCTTCAAAACGCTGTGGAGATCATTAACGGTGGTCGCGTTGATCGCGATCACCGCAGGGTTCCTGCTCAGCGGTGGCAACGCCAAGGCCGGTTCCGTGACCGGCACTGTGACCGGCGGTCAGGGCAGCTACCGCGGCATCAACGAAAGGTCATCGGCCAGCCTTTCCGCCCGCATCGTGGGTCAGGCCACAGTCGGCAGCAAGGTCTCGATGACCTGCCGCGTCCAGGGTGAGGCCGTGGAGAACGACCCTCGCTGGATCTGGTCGGACTCCGGGCACTTCTACATAGCCAACGCGTTCATCAAAGGAAACACCGACAACCTGCCGACCTGCTCGTCCCGGCATCCCGAGCCCAGCGGGCGCGTGGCCCTCAAGATAGACATGCAGAAGCAGGTTCAGGACCAGTGGTGCTGGGACGCCAGCGGTCTGACCATCGCCAAGTACTGGGGTTACAACAACTACAGCCAGCAGGACTTCTGCCGGCTTGCCGCCCAGAACGGCAACCTCAGCTGTGACAACCAGCCCGCCACCCTCGACGACGTGGCCAACGGTCTGTCCGGCATCGGTCTGAGCGACACCGGATACGGCCTCGACCGCAATGCCTCCTTCTCGGAGACGGGCAAGGAGATTGACGGCAAACGCCCTTTCGCCGTCCGTATCGGATGGAATTCCGGCGGCGGCCACATGAACGTCATCTACGGCTACGACCCGTCATCACAAATGATCGCGGTCGGTGACCCCTGGAAGACCACGCAGACCTACACCTGGTGGAACTACAACGACTACGTCAACAACTCAAGGTTCCAATGGACCCACTCCCGCATCGGGATACACAAGTAAGGCGGGCAGCAATGCGCAGCAAGAAGATTTCTCTACAGCAAAGTGCTACTCGTCTCGCCCTTACTCTCGGCGCGGCTACGACCCTGCTCTCCACCGCCCTGTGCGGCCCGGCACAGGCGGCCGATGGCCCGAGCGGCATTCCCGACTACGAGGGCGCACGGCAGGTGCTCAAGACCGCGCATGTGCACAACGCGGTCTCCCGATTCCTCGGCGCGACGGCGAACACAGGCGCCGACGGCGGCTCGGGTGCGGCGGCGCCGATGGCGCCTGGGTCACACAATGACCAGCAGGCATTGAGCTTCAAGGACCCGGTCGCGCTGTACGAGCTCGCACCCGAATTCGTCACCGGGAAAACGAAGCCCGCCGCGGGCAACGTCACACGGCTGTCGTACCTGGCCTCCCGGGCGAACGACGCCAGCGGGCACAAGGCCACGGTCCTGCTCTCCTCCACGGCCAAGAGCGGTGGCGGCAGCGGCGGTTGGCACCTGATGGGCGTGCGCGACGGCGACAGCGATCTCACCTACGGCAAACAGACCACGGACCACGCAAAGGTCTTCACCGAACCGCAGATCCACGCCTGGTACCGCCTGAAGAACAACACCGTCGAACCGCTCAACCGGGAAGCGGCCTCGGGGCTGGGAGGCAAGCGGACGGTGACGCTCGCCGCCTACCAGAAGCTGGTGCACAGCCGCTACGCGGACAAGATGCCGGGTTCCGCCTACGACCGCAAAGGACTGGCGGGCGGCTTCGGTCCGGCGTCCACGCCGTCCTCTCCGTCCACGCCGTCCTCTTCGTCCTCGGCTCCTCTGCAACTCGGCGCCTCGGCAGTGGTGGCGGTCGCGTTTGCCAGCGGCGTCATCGCCGTACGGCGCCGCAACCACAGGCGGCCGCAGGCTCGTTGATGGCCCACGCTGACCTGGGCGTTCCGCTGCGAAGCCCAGCCGAACCCCACTGAGGAGGATTCAGGCGCCGGATTCCCGCCCATGGGGTCCGGCGTCCCTCCCATGAAACACCGCTCCCTGTAGGACACTTCACCGACCGCATGCCGACGGCCATCGGTAGGGCTCAGGCGGGCGGCCGGCCGATCAGCGGGAACTCACCGACGCGCAGGCGCGCCTCCAGCGGGTTCAGCCCGATCGCCTGGACGCGGACAAGAACCTCGGTCGGGCATCGGCCCGGACAGCGCCGTCACCCTCCTGATCACGATGGGAGACAACCCCGAGCGGCTGCGCACCGAGGCGTCCTTCGCCGCGCTGTGCGGAGTCAGCCCCATCGCATACTCCTCGGGCCGCCGGAGCTCGCGCCGGCTCAACCACGGTGGGCGACCGACAGGCGAATGCCGCCCGCGAGGTTTTCAAGCTGGTCAGACCGGTATCGACCGGCCTCCTGTCATAGGGGCGCTCTCAACTTGTTCCTTATCTTCCGAGCTCGTCTGTGGAACTGGAAGCTGGACCTTGATCATCACCATCGATGCTTGACGGGCGAGCGTGAAGTCGCGTCACCGAAGGTTGGGGCAGGCCGCCGCGTGACCCGTGACCTGTGACGATCCATGGCGCGCTGACCTGGCAAGATGCCTGCATGGAAACTGGGTTCCCCTGGGGGTCTACACCAACCGTCGATCTCCGCCTGTGGCGTTCTGACGCCATCGTGCTGTTCGACTGGCTGATGAGCACCGACCTGAACGCCGTACCGATCACGCACCCGGCTCAGAAGCAGGCTCTCGCGGACCTGCTGGCACGTTTGGAAGAGGTGGACGTCATCGAGTCGACCGACGAAGAGATCGCCGCAGCCCAATCCGAGGTGGCCAAGAACATGGGTTGGTAGGGCGTCGGCAACAAACAAGCTGGGACGGAACTCGCTCGAAGTTCGTTGTCACAGGACCCCAAGACCGGCTCCGGCCGCATGCAGTTCGGATCCGCGCGGGACGAGCACGGGGTCGGTCCGCGGACTGGTGGGGCGAGGGTGTGCAGGTCGCCGAGCGGGTGGCGGCGTCCTACGCCTGGGTTCGCGCAAGGTGTGCTCGTCGTCTCTGCTCCCAGCATGGGGTGACACACCCAGAGGAGGCCGTTGCTGCGGAGGTCTCTCAGATCTGCTGCCGTGACGTCGTCCCGGTATCGGAGCCACTCGCTCACGCGGCGCCCCGGTCACCACGCGGCGCCCCGGTCACAAGGAGCGGACACCGGGGGGTTGACCAGCCGAGGCTCGCCCTGGACCCCTCGCGTTGCAGGTCAGCCTTAGAGGGGGCGATCCCGAAGATGAGGCATGCCACCAATCCTGTGAGCCGAGCGCAAGGACTGCGGAGCCGACGGCGACCGTGGCCCGGCAGAGAGCGTGTTTCAGCTGAGGCTTGTCGTCGATCTCAACCTGTGCCAGGGATTCGCACAGTGCGTCTTTCTCGCCCCGGACGTCTTCTCGCTCCACGGCGAGGAAGCACTGCTGTTCTCCCCTCGCTTCGACGAGGCACAGCGTGACCGGGTGGAGCAGGCAGCTGCCGCCTGCCCGGTCCAGGCCATCCTCGTCGACTACTCCGACGAGCCGACGGTGCGGGTCGAGCACCATGTCGGCTGACACTGACGTCGAGGTGCTGCGGCGTCAGGGCCGCATTGTCGTGGTCGGTGCCTCGCTGGCCGGTCTGCGCGCGGCGGAGACCCTGCGCGAGCAGGGCTTCACCGGATCCCTGACCATGATCGGCGACGAGCCGTACGAGCCCTACGACCGTCCGCCGCTGTCGAAGCAGGCACTGCTCGGGAGGGCACGGCCCGAGGACACCGCTCTACCGAGGCGGCGCCACATCGACGCCGAATGGCGGCTGGGCGTCGCCGCCGAGTGTCGCGGGTGCTGGTGATCGGCGCCGGCTTCACCGGCTCCGAGGTCGCCTCCGCCTGCCGGGAGCTGGGGCTTCAGGTCACGGTCGCTGAACGCGGCCCGGCACCGCTGGTGGGCGCGCTCGGCGGAGTGATCGGCGCGGGTCGCGGACCGGCTGCAGCGGAAGCACGGAGTCGACCTGCGCTGCGGCGTCAGCGTCACCGCCTTCGAGGGCGACGACGTGGGACGGCTGAGACGAGCCCATCTCTCCGACGGCTCGGCGATCGACGTGGCCGCCGGTGACGTCGCCCGCAGTCCCCACCCGCTGTTCGACTACCAGTTCCTGGCGCTGGAGCACTGGGGCAACGCGGTCGAACAGGCCGAGATCGCCGCCCACAACATGATCTGCGCGGGTCCGGACCGCCGCCCGCACCTGTGGCTGCCGATGTTCTGGTCCTCCCAGTTCGGCGTCAACATCAAGTCGGTGGGCGTTCCCTCGCTGGGCGACCAGCTGGTCGTCGCCCAGGGGACGCTCGCCGAGGAGCGGTTCGTGACGGTGTACGGCTACCGGGGCCGCGTCATCGCGGCGGCTGCATTCGACGGAGCCAAGTGGATGGGGTTCTACGAGCACCAGATCGCGTCCGGCGCGCCGTTCCCGCCGGAGTACCGCACAGTCGACCGCCGGACCGAGCCGCTGCAGCCGATCGACTCGGCCTTCCCCGACCCGCATCTGCCCACCCACGGGGCCACGGTCACGCTGACGGGTCACTCGCCGAGCGAGCGGCGTGTCTCGTTCGTTCCGGCACATGCCTGATCACCGGCCCTGTACCGCCCGGAGCCTCAGGAGTCACCATGACGTCCGGCAGCATCGTCGCGCAGATCACCGACTACGCCAATCGGGCCGATCCGTACCCGCTCTACGCGGAACTGCGCAAGCAACCGGTCAGGCGGGAGGACTCCAAGACGACCAGGCCAACGAGGACATAGAGGAATGGGCCTACCCCATCGGCCCGCGTCCGCGATCAGATTCGGCTCCTCCGCTGGGTCAACTGTGAGTAGGGCACCGATAGATGTACACCGCGAGAGGAACCCAGCACTGGTGTGATGCGCCGGAAAACCCGGTCTGAGCAGCCGTTGTCGTACCGATCATGGTGTGCACCGGTTCGAGCGAGGCGGCCCGGTCGGGTGATTGCCTCGCGCATCGGTTCGGGAGTGTGGGCGGCCGTCGGGAGCAGACTCAGTGGCGCTGGGTCATGTGGGCGAGGGTCTGGGTGGCGCTGTCGGGGGAGAAGGCGCTGTTGATGCCCTCTGTGGCTCCTTCGGCTGCCTGGATGGAGCGGGGCAGCAGGACGGTTTCGTAGGCGTGGAGGGCGTCGTCGGTGGTGGGGCCTTCGATGAGGGCGTAGGCGAGGTCGGCGCCGTCGAGCATGGCGAGGTTGGCGCCCATGCCGGAGAAGGGGGACATGAGGTGGGCGGCGTCGCCGAGGAGGGTGACGCCGGGGGTGTGGGTCCAGGTGTGGGGGACGGGCAGGGCGAACAGGGGCCGGTTGGTGTAGCCGGTGTCGGTGTCGGTGATGAAGCCCAGCAGGTCGGGGCTCCAGCCGGTGAACTTCTTGAGGAGGGCCTCGCGGACGGCGGCGGTGTCGGTCAGGGCGAGACCGGCTCGCTGGTGCCAGTCCTCTGTGGTGCGCATGCCGATGTAGGTGCGGATGTGTCCGCCGCTGTTGCGCTGGGCGACGAAGCCCTGGTTGTCGTCGAGAGCCATCATGGTGCCGCTGCCGGTCAGTTCGGCGAGGTGGGGGTGTCGGGTGTCGGCGTCGTTGAGGCCGGTCTCGACGAAGGTGACGCCTGTGTAGAGGGGGGTCGCGTCGGACAGGAGGCGGCGGACCTTGGACCAGGCGCCGTCGGCCCCGATGACGAGGTCGACGTCGGTGCTGGTGCCGCCGGTGAAGTGCAGGCGGTGGGTGTCGTTACCGAGAGGTTCGGCGCGGGTGAGCTTGTGTCCCCAGCGCACGGTGTCGGGCTTGAGGGAGTTGAGGAGGAGGTCGCGGAGCTGTCCGCGGTCGATCTCGGGGTTGCCTTCGGTGGTGTCGGTCTCGGGCGGGACCTGGTCGAACAGGATGCGGCCGTCGCGGCTGACCAGGCGCATCTGCTGACCTTCGGGGCGGGCCTGGGCGAGGAATTCGTCCCAGAGGCCGGCCTCGCGAAGGGCGTGCTGGCCGGAGTCGGGGTGCATGTCGAGGGTGCCGCCCTGGTTGCGGACGGTAGGGGAGGCGTCCAGGTCGTAGACGGCTGCGGTGATGCCGCGCTGCTGCAGGATGCGGGCGCAGGTCAGGCCGCCGGGGCCGGCGCCGATGATCGCGATGCGGGGAGTGGGCATGGCTGGTCACACCTTTCAGGCAGGGGAAGCAGCGGAGTGGGGCTGTGCCACTCGGCCGCCACTCCAGAAGAGCACAACGACTCAATAAGTGCAACGAGACAACTTTTGAAGTTGGGCAATCAATGCGGGTAGGGTCTTGGCATGAGCGAGACCACGACCGGCACCGACGCGAAGCCACCGACGGGGCGCCGTGAACGCAAAAAGGCCGCTACGCGCCGGGCCCTGGCCGAGGCCGCCCTGCGCCTCTTCCTTGAGCGCGGATACGAGCAGGTCGGCATCCGCGAGATCGCGGACACCGCCGACGTGTCCACCACCACGCTGTTCAAGCACTTCCCGGTCAAAGAAGCGCTCGTCTTCGATGAGGACGCCGACCAGGAAGCCCGTCTGCTCGCCGCCGTACGCGAGCGCTCCCCAGGCCAGTCCATCCCCGCGGCCCTGCGCGAGCACGCCCTGCGCTACCGCATCGCAGCCGTCGACAGCGACGCCGACTTCACCGCGTTCGTCGACCTGGTGGAGAACACCCCAGCCCTGCGTGACTACGGCCAGCGCATGTGGCTGCGCCACGAAACCGCTCTCGCTTGCGTCATCGCCGAGGAGAGCGGACTTGCGGACGACGACCCGGCCTGCGCCGCCCTGGCCCACTTCGCCCTCGAAGCCCCCCGCGCTGCCCGCGGCAGTGAGGATCCCCGCCGGGCCGTCACGCGGGCCTTCGATCTCCTGGAGAAGGGCTGGGGCGCCGTCGCCTCCAAGGGATGAGCGCCTGCCACCGTTCCCGCCCCAGGGAGCCCGGATTCCTGAGCTCACAAGCCGTCGTCGTGACCGGGCATGGTGCGCATGGGTTCGGCTGTGCAGCTCGGTCGGGTGACCTTATGGCTGTCCGTACGTGAGGACCGGGCCTCCCGCACAGCTCGTGGGCGTCGAAGTCCACGAGCTGTGCGGGAGGCCCTTGCGCCGCACTGTTCCGTGCCGCTGCCCGCTGCATCCAACTCGGCTCCTCTGCCGTGTGATTGCCTCGCTCGCCGGTCCGGGGAACGCCGGGAACCGGCCGCACAGGCTGGCCGAAGTAACCTGGCGGGAGGTCGAGCAGACGACGCCGCCCCAGGTCACCTATGGGCTGACCGAGTTCGGCCGGGAGATCGGCGAGCCGCTGACGGCGCTGTTCGACCGCATCACCCGGCGGCTGCCGCCGTCCATACCGGTCACTGGCGCGCACGCGCTGTCAACAACGATGACGCGCGACAGCTAGGCAGTTCCGAGCGCGTCGCGCAGGAACGAGATGGCTTGATCGACGGCTGCGCGGGTGGCCTTGGACTCACTGAGCGAGTTGAGCATCATGAAGTCGTGCACCGTGCCGTCGTAGCGCACCGTGGTGACCGGAACGCCGGCGCTTCGCAGCTTTGCGGCGTAAGCCTCGCCCTCGTCGCGCAGCACGTCGGCTTCGTCCACGAGCAGCAGGGCGGGCGGCAGGCCGCTGAGCTGCTCGGCCGTGGCGTGATTGGGAGATGCGGTGATCTCCGCGCGCTGCTTCGGGTTCGTGGTGTAAGCGTCCCAGAACCACTCCATCAGCTTGCGGCTGAGGTAGTAGCCATCGGCGAATTCGTCGTAGGAGGCGGTGTCCATGGCGGCGTCGGTGACCGGGTAGTACATCGACTGCTGCACGAAGGTGACGTCACCGCGCTCCTTGGCCATGAGGGTCAGCGCAGCGGTCATGTTGCCGCCGACCGACTCGCCGGCCACCGCCATGCGCCGTGCATCCAGGCCCTTCGACGCTCCCTCGCGCGTGATCCACTGCGCGGTGGCGTAGCCCTGCTCAATGGCCACGGGGTAGTGGGCCTCTGGTGATGGTGTGTACTCCACGAAGGCCACCGCTGTGCGGGCCCCGACCGAAAGCTCCCGCACCAGACGGTCGTGGGTGTCGGCGTTGCCCAGCACCCAGCCGCCACCATGCATGTACAGCACGACGGGCAGCGTGCCGGTAGCACCCTCCGGCTTGACGATGCGCACCCGCACGTCGCCCACGGAAGCCGTTACGGTGATCCACTCCTCGTCGACCGGCAGCTTGTCGACCGGCGCAGCCTGGAGGTCGTCCAGAACCTTGCGCGCTTCGACGGGCTCCAGCTCGTACAGGAACGGGTGGTGCGAAGTCGCGTCGGCAAGCTCCTGCGCCGGCGGCTCCAGGACGATCGAGGCGGATCGAGCAGTCATGACAATGCTCCCTGTCACTACCGAGAAGCCCATGGTGAAGAGGGCCAGGCTCGTGACGCCCGCCTGGGGCCTCGGCGTCACCGCACGTCCGGAACCCGGCCGAACCCCTGGTCAAGCCCTCAATGGGGCGATACGCCCATCGTAGTCGCGGCCCTTGCGATCCTCGACTGCGGACGCCGATGTACGAGGTGCGGAATACCAACCGACGAAGCCGCCGTGATGGCGGCAGAGCCGGACCCAGGCCGTCGCGGTAGTCGATGTCACGTCATGGCCGTGGCCAGCGGCCGAGTGCGGTGGCCTCTTGGCTGTCCTCCTCGGCGCTGAATACGTGCCCACCAGGCCGGTCTCGCCGGGTGCTGGTACGTGCAGCGTCTCGTAGTCCAGGGTGAGTAGCCCGCCCTCCGGGTGTCGCAGCCGCTTGCGCCCTGCCGCGCACATGACCACCTCGCCAGAGCCCCAGATCCGCCGGAACTCGGCGCTGTGCGTGGATAGTTAGCTGAGGAGCGCGGCCAGTTCCGCGTCGTCGGGGTAACGTCCTGCGAAACCCGCAGGTGCCCCACGGCCTCTGCTGCCCGCTCCTCCCAGTCGGGGTGGGCGGTCTGGGAGGCGGGGTCGAGGAAGAGGTATTCGGCGTTGTTCCGGTCGCGGCGGCCCGGGTCGGCCACCCGCCACCGTCGTCCCGGTCACCTCAGCCTCCTGTCCCTCACGCGCGGGATTCAACCTACGACGGAAGTCGGCCTGCTGTCGTTCGCGCCGGTTCGGCGGCAGCGACCGACATGAAATCCCGCATCTTCACGAGGTCGGCCAGCCCGGCTCGGGGGCAGGGTGGCAGCAACGGCCGAGGGTGATGCCGACACCGGCGTGGATGCCGGGAGCGGGGGAGGGGCCGTCCAAGTGGCGGTTCTGTTCAGCCGGTGCCCGATGGTGCGGGTGGCAGGCGCAGGTGTGCGAGGTCGTCGGGGACCGGGCTGGTGTGGGGCCACATGGGGGCGATGTCGGCGTCGGCTGTCGCGGGGGCGTCGGTCAGGCGCATGCGCTCACGCAGCCGGCCGTAGAAGTCGGTCGGTCCCAGCCGCGCGACGCGCAGGCGCTGCGGAGCCGCGTAGACACCGATCCAGTCTCCCGGGTCCAGCACACCGCGCAACTGGCCGTCGACGCTCACCGCGGCCCGGCCGGAGTGGCCCAGGACGCGCAGGGCGACGGGTTCGTGGGGCGCGGCGACCACCGAGCGGTTGAAGGTCATGTGTGGAGCTACCGGGGTGAAGACGATGGCGTCGGCTCCGGGGGAGATGACGGGGCCGCCGGCGGCGAAGCTGTAGGCGGTGGACCCCGTGGGGGTGGCGACCAGGACGGCGTCGGCGGAGTAGGAGGCGAGCAGTCGGCCCGCGAGGTACACGCCGAGGGAGACCTGCCGGTCGCGTGCCAGTTTCTCCAGGACGATGTCATTGAGGGCGGTCACGTTCAGAGCCACCCCCCAGTCCAGGGCGACAGCACACTCGGGGCGAACCGGCGGAGGCGGCAGCGCGGGACCGCGGCCGTAGCGCAGCAGGGTCTCCAGCCCCTCGGGGAGTTTCAGCGGACAGGACGCCCGCATCGTCAGCATCAGACGGGTCTCGATGTCCACTTGGCTGCGATGGATGGTGTCCAGCGCGTACTCGATCTGGTCGGCCGGGACCTCGGTCAGGAAGCCGAGGGTGCCCAGGTCAACTCCCAGGATCAGGGCGTTGTTCTGCGCGGCCAGACGTGCTCCGCGGAGAAAGGTGCCGTCTCCTCCGAGCGTGACAATCAGGTCGGGGCTGCCGGCAGCGTCGACCTCCTCCCGCGCGTCCCGCCGTTGTTCGTCCTGACGCCACACATCGATGGCGACGCAGCCGACATCCCGGCGTTCGCACCATCGTCGGACAACGTCGGCAGCTTCCAGGGCACGGGGACGCCCTCCGTGGACGACGACGCCCACCCGTTGCACGCTCACGTAACGTCCTCTCTCCGGGGGGATGGTCCCGCCCCTGGCGGCAACAGAAATGCCCACCGGCCCGGTTGGCTCGCGTTCATGTCAGGTGGTCCTGATCTGGCCTCCATCGATAACGAATTCGGCACCGGTGATGTTGGCGGCGCGCGGGGGGTGGGCCAGGAAGACCACAAGGTCGGCGACCTCCTGGGGTTCGGTGATGCGTCCGGTGGAGATGCCCATCTGCTGAGGTACGACCTGGTCAAGTGCCTCTTGCGCCGTGGCGCCTGCACGGGCCGCGACGGTGTCGGTGAAGGCGCCGGGGGCCGCCCAGAACGGGGTGCGCACCGGGCCGTTCAGCTGCCGCCCGGGCCGGCATGTCGGCACCGTCGGGGTCGGCGAGATCGACGGCGTGGAAGGTGACGTCGTACCGCTTGCGCAGGGCTGCCGGCAGAGGGTGCCTTCTTTTTCTGAAGATCGCTCTGTGGAGCCGCTCGAACCCCGCAGGGGCGGGGTTCGCACCAGGCGACACCGCCATCACGCGAACCCGAAGGGGGAACCGCGGTCCGGCAACGTGGGCGTGATGTCAGGAAGCGAGCAGGTCGGCGAGTTCCGATCGTGAGCTGATGCCCAGCTTGGGAAATGCGCGGTACAGGTGGTGTCCGACGGTGCGCGGGCTCAGGAACAGTTGCGTGGCGATTTCGCGGTTGGTGGCCCCGGTGGCTGCGAGCCGGACGACTTCGCGTTCCTGCGCGCTCAGGCGGCTCATGGGTGAGTCGGGGGCGTCGGACGGGTCGTGGGTCTCGCCGGCTGCCTGCAGTTCGGTGCGTGCCCGGTGGGCCCATGGCTTTGTGCTCAGTTGGTCGAAGAGCTCCATCGCGGTGCGCAGGTGGTCGCGGGCGTCGAGCTTGCGTCGCGAGCGGCGTAGCCACTCGCCGTAGAGCAGTTCGGTGCGGGCCCGGTCGAAGTCGCTGCCGTCGTCGTGCAGGTTCAAGGCAGCCAGATAATGCTGCTCGGCCTGTGTGTCCGGGCTGGTCAGGGCCGCGCATCGGCGGGCTTGCGCCGCGAAGTGGGGCTGCTGGAGGTCGGCCGCCCATGTCGTGAGCTGTTGCGCGGGTTCATGCGCACGCTCCTGGTGGCCGGCGCGAACGGCGGCCTCGATCAGATCTGGCAACAGGGGGCGCGCCAGGAGGGGGTGACCGGCCGCCTGCCGGGCCGCGGTCAAGTGTTCCAGCGCGGCCTGGGCTCGCCCGAGGCCGAGGTCGAGGAGCCCCAGCGCCCACAGCGCCTCCGCCGTGGCCCGTCCGACATCGCGGGGACGGGTGTAGTCCAGTGCCTGGTCGGCCAGTTCCTGTGCCATCGCCTCCTCCCCCCGAACGGCGGCGAGGAGCGCCAACAGGGCGCGCAGGTGGGCGGCTCGGTGGTCCAGGTCGTAGCCATCGGCCAGCCTGAGTGCTTCGGTTGCGTGTGCGTGCGCGTCGTCGTGTCGGCCGAGCGCCAGTTCCACCTGGGCGCGCAGATGCAGCGTGGTGGGCAGCCATCCGCCGATGCCCTGTTCGCGGCAGTGGGTGACCGCGGTGACGGCCAACTCGTGTGCGGCCGCGTGGTCGGCGACCAGGTGGCAGTAGATCCCGGTCATCAACCGGTCCATGAGTCCGCTGCCGGCGAGCCGACCGGCTCGTACCAGATCGTCCAGTGTCCGACGTGCGCCGGGGATGTTGCCGGCAAGCAGTTGGGCGGGTACGGCCAGCACGGGAAGGAGGGGTGTACGGACGCTGATCTCGGCTATGAGGGCTGGGTCGCCGGCGGCGAAAGCCGCGTGGATCGCGTCGGTCAGCAACGGGGCGATCTTGTCGGGGCGGTCGGCGGCGACCGTGTCAGCGCAGTCGGTCAGGATACGGGCGGCTTGACCGGGGCTGCCGTAGCCCAGTTCGACCACGGAGCGAACGCGGGCGAAGTCCGCTGCCATGCCAGGGTCCTGGAGCGGCAGCGGCACCCGTTCGGTGAGGTCGCGGCACCGTTCGTCCTGGCCGGCCTCGCTCGCCTTTTGCGCGGCGTTGATCAGCCGGCGGGCGCGTTGCTGTGTATCGGCGGTGAGGTGGGCGGCCCGCTCGTACGCGGCGGAGGCGGACGCCATCGCCTGCCTGCTGCCCGCCCACACGGCGACCCGTTCCAACTCCGCGGCGACCTGCTCATCCGGTCCGGTCGTGGCGGCGGCCAGGTGCCAGGCGCGTCGGTGCACGTGCTGTGTGTCGTCCAGTACTGCCGCCAATGCCTGGTGCAGCGCCAGCCGCCGGGCGAGCGGGGTCTGCTGGTAGGCGGTGAACCGGATGAGGGGGTGCCGAAATCGCAGCCTCTGTGCGGAGACGAAGATCAGTCCGGCCCGTTCGGCGGGCTCCAGATCCCTGATCTCTCCGCCGAGGCGGTCCGCGGCCGCGAGCACCGTGGGGAGGTTCCCCGTGTCGTCGGCGGCGGCTACCGCGAGTATGCGCTGGGTGGCCTCGGGGAGGCGGCGGAGCTGCTGGGTGAACGCGTCCTGCAGCTGGCTCGGCGGCGTCAGCTGAGCATCTGGCAGCGCCAGTGGTCCCAGTTGTCCGGCCCGCTGTGCCGGGGTCAGGGCGGCGGCCAGTTCTTGCAGCGCCAGTGGGTTGCCTTGTGCCTGGTCGATGATCCGCTCGGCGACCGGGGGCGCAAGGCCGGGCAGCAGCGTCACGGCCGACTGCCGGTCGATGCCGGTGACGTGTACTCGGGGCAGTGCCCTTGATCCGCTCTCCGGGGAGACGTCGCGGGTGGTGAAGAGCATGGCGATGCCAGCGCCGTCCCCGGACCGGATCGGCCGGCATGAGCGGCTCGATCCGGGGTTTTCCCCATTTTTCAGGCGTAAGCGGTGGTGTTCGGGGATCCTGTCGAGGTATCTCTGAAAATCACTGTAAGGAGACCCCCAGTGCGCCGCCCGACCCGGAAAGCCTTCGCCGCCCTCATCGCCGCAGCCGGCCTCGCCCTCCCCCTCCTCACCCCCACACCCGCCTCGGCTGCCACCGCCACCAGCCGTTTCGCGAACTACCGCTACGGTGACTGCCTGCGCGAGACCTCCGAAACCGGCCTCAAGGGCGACCGCTGCACCACCGGACGCGGCAGCCTCCTGTGGCAGTGGAACGGCCGCCTCAACTCCAGCACCACTCTTAAGAACAACTTCTGGGGCCGCTGCCTCGACAGCAATGACCGGGGCGACGTCTACCCCCTGCGCTGTAACGGCGGCTCATACCAGATGTGGCGCACCGTCCAGCCCGCCGCCCGCAGCGCCATCATGCTCCAAAGCGTCGGCACGGGCCGCTGCCTTTACCAGCAGGACAACGGCTACTACCGCACTGCCCGCTGCGACCGAGGCGCCCAGAACCAGCGCTTCACCATCGGCTGAACGGTTCTCTCGACCGCTTCAAGATGCCGCCGGGCGAGCAGCTCTTCTTTTACGCGAGGCCGGAAGGCGGTCCGTTGGCCGCGGTGGTGATGACCTTGAACGGGGTGTTCTTCCCGTCGTAGATCAGATGGTGTTTACTGCCCGTCTTTGTGCGGTCGACCGGTGACGGGCCGGTCGCCTCGCCCCCTTTTTTCGCGCGGATGTGGGAGGCATCCACGCAGGCCCGGGTCCAGTCCAGGGCGTCGGCTGCGTGCAACTCGGCGAGCAGGATGCCGTGCAGCGTCTCGAAGACGCCGGCCTCATGCCACCCTGACTACCCCCGACACTCCTGAAACGGAGATCGTTTACGGGACGGCTCTTAGGTCATCACCTGCCTGGGGTCACCGCCAATCGGGGGTGAGGGATCGTTTCGCTCCACCCCATCCAGGTGAAATCCCCTTGTGGTCTGGTCGAACAGCTGTGGGTGCTGGAACGAAAAATGGGTCGTGAAGATCCGTTCACTTAAGTGGCTTGGTTAAGTGGCAGCGAGAGATGGAGGCGTGATGGAGCTTGTGGGTGATTTCAGCGGGGGTGCGATCGACTGGGGCCAGAATTATGCCGTCTACGTCAGCCCGGCTGGTGGGAATGGGGGGCTGACGCTTCGCGTGGACGCCAAGCGTGACAAGCTCGTCCAGAAGTCCATGAAGGGGCTCTCAAAGATTCTTATTGGCTCCCAGGAGTCGATGAAACCGTTGACAGCTGCGGAATCCTCGGGTCTGAGTATCCCATCGCTCTGCTTGCCGAAGACTGACAAGCTCTACCTCATGCATGGCGACACCTACCTGCGCTGCACGATGTCAACGCTCACGGTCGATGAGGGCTTCCCGAAGTCGATCGGCTCCTATTGGCCGGGCTTGAAGGCTGCGGGTTTCGGCGGTGGGATCGACTCTGCCTTGCGGTGGAACGAGAAGACGGTGTTCTTCTTCAAGGGCGATCAGTACGTCCGGTACAACCTGGAGACCGACAAGGTCGACGACGGGTACCCGAAGCGGATCGGCGCGTACTGGAAGGGTTTCGATGAGGCTGGGTTTGGTAGCGGCATCGACGCCTTCATTCGGTTGGATGGAGAGTGGGCCTACGCCTTCAAGGGCGACAAGTACATCCGCTTCCACATTGCCATGGATAAGGTCGACCAGTCGCCCCGGAAAATCACCGACCATTGGCAGGCTCTTGCCGAGGCCGGGACGGGACGTGTCCGCTCCATTTGGCAGTGCCCGTCCGTGTCCAACGAGGGGTGAGGCCACACTCCGGCGCCCTGGTCCTAATTACTCCGCTACGAGTGAAAAGCAGAGGCTAAGGGCCGTCCCGTAAACGATCTCCGTTTCAGGAGTGTCGGGGGTAAGGGCTGTCCCGTAATCCCTGGTGGATCAGCGGACGGCGTCAGATGCGGTGCATCGCAAGGCGGAGGGGCGTCCGGATACTGGGCGTATCCGGGCGTTCCGACAACGCGGCGAGGTGCCGTAGCTGTCGTCGTGCGCCCGCCAGGGATTGCGGGACAGCCCTTTAGTCAGGGTGGTCGGCGTAGGGTGACGCGAGGTCGAGCAGGTCGCATGGCCAGGTCTCACCGTCGTCCTCGCGGTTGTCCCACGGTAGTTCGGGGTCGCCCGTGGCAGGACTGAGCACATGGCGGGCGAGCACGCGTCGCTTGGCCTCGACCTCCCGCAGGACGCGAGCAGGGTCATGCAGCGCCACGTGCAGGGCGACCCTGGGAGGGAAGCCGAGGAGTTCTCCTTGGCAGAAGTCGACAGTGTGCCCGTGAGCGGTCCACTATCCGCAGCCGTCGCCGTCGCAGCGTCGGGCCAGCTCGGCCTCCTCATCCAGCCGTGCGTGGAGGAACGTCACCAGGTCTTGACTCATGGGGTCATCCTGGACGATGCGCCGAGCCCGGTCGCCCGATTTCCATGACGGGCAAGGCTCGGCCGACTGGCCGACAGTGGAATGATCTTGCCGTGGCTGGTGTGATCACGGCGTCGGAACCGTCCTGGATAGCCCCGTTCACCGGGCTGAGCCCCCGCACCTTCGGCAAGTTGGTGACTCAACTGCGGAACGCAGGTGCCGACGTCGGCGGCCGAGGCCGACCGTGGAAGCTGTCGCTGGAGAACCGCGTGCTGCTGGTCGCCGCGTACTGGCGGACCAACCTCACCATGCGACAACTAGCCCCGCTGTTCGGGGTGTCAAAGTCGGCCGCTGACCGAGTGATCGACCACCTCGGGCCGAAGTTCGCTCTGCAGCCCCGCCGGCGGTTCGCCAAGGACGCTGTACTGATCGTGGACGGCACCTTGGTGCCCACCCGCGATCACAAAGTCGCCGAGCAGTCGAAGAACTACCGTTACTCCACCAACCACCAGGTAGTCATCGACGCCGACACCCGCCTGGTCGTGGTGGTCGGCCGACCGCTGCCGGGTAACCGCAACGACTGCCTGGCCTGGGCGGAATCCGGTGCCAAAGCCGCCATCGGCGACAGCACGACCATCGCCGACGGCGGCTACCCGGGGACCAGGCTGGTGATGCCGCACCGCCGCCGCAAGGGCGAGGAACTGCCCGCCTGGAAACAGGGGCACAACAAGTCGCACAAGCAAGTCCGGGCACGCGTCGAGCATGCCTTCGCCCGCATGAAGACCTGGAAAATTCTGCGCGACTGCCGCCTACGCGGCGACGGCGTTCACCACGCCATGCTCGGCATCGCCCGCCTGCACAACCTCACCCTCGGCGGCTAGTGAGCCCCCCGCCCGCCCTGGGTCGAGTACGTCCCGACGAACCGGAAGATCATTTGCGGGACAGCCTTACCTCCACATTCCGCAGGTACGAGCTGCCGCCCGATCCGCCGTGGCCGAGTCGATTCGACGCGTTCGCCCCAGGTAGTGCTGGCACACTCCCTCGGCTCCGTCTTGGCGTACGAGGCTCTCCATGCCCACCCGGAACTGACCGTGGACTGCTTCGTTACCTTGGGCTCTCCCCTCGGCATGCCGGGCGGGATCTTCGAGCACCTGGTGCCAGCGTCACTCGCAGATCAGGGTGTCCGGCCGACCGGGGGCCGCTACTGGGTAAATCTCGCCGACACAGGTGACTTAGTGGCGATTCCTCATCGAATCGGCGACCGATTCCCCGTTGACCAGCACGCTGAAACGCCGATCGGCCGTATCGACTTCCCCCCCTTTGGGGCGTATTTGTCCTCCCCGCTCACTGCTGCGGCGATCGCTCCCTTCGTCCGCAACCCGATAGTCCTGGACCACACAGGGAAGAGTTGACTCGCCGGAGCCAGGGACTCGGCCCGAAGCGACCGAGATTTCCGGCACCCGTCGGGATCACGTTCCCGTCGCTTCCATCACGCCGAGGGCGACCTTCTCGGCCAGTGCAGACAAGGTGGTCAGGCGGGGCAGTCGGTGTCAGTCCGCTGATCAGATTCTGTGACACCGGTTTGCGCGGATGCGACCTTTGGAGTTGGCGTGATTGTCGGCTGGCCACGTCGACAGGCTGGCTGCGTGCCACCGCCGAGGGAGCGGAGCAGTCAGCGCGCTGGCCTGACAGCGGCCACCAGGAATTCCCCACGGACGGCCAGTTGCGGATGTAACGGTCGGTGACCGCTGTCAGCTGGACGTCGTCAGCCGTGGGCTTGTGGCAGGCTGTCCGGTTGGCGCTCTCCAGCTCGGGGCAGTGCGTCGTCGGCCTGGGCCGACAAGACGGTGACAACGTCGGCTGTGGCGACAGCCAGAACTCCTTCCACCCCACCACACAGCCGGCCTGCCACCTCGAATCGGTGGCAGGCCGGCCCGGGTGCTACCAGGCGATGACCATCAAGCCGGCACCGCCGTTGGCACCGCTACCGCCGTCGGCTCCGCCGAACCCGGTGTAGCCTTCGACGTTTCCGCCGCTCCCGCCGTCTCCGCCCTTGCCGCCCATGCCGCCCTTTCCGCCGTCCCCGGTACCGACCGGGACGGTGAAAGTGAGCCCGCCGGGCAGGTTGAGCGTGCCGGGGCCCTGCCGGGTTCCTCCGTCACCGGGCAATCCGTAGCCGCCGAGGTAGCCCGCATCTCCGCCGCCACCGGGGATGATGCTGCCGCCCCTGGCGTCGCGGCCGTTCTGTCCGCCCCTGCCCGCGGCGCCTGAACCGCCGTTGCTGAGGGTGCCGCCCTCGCACCAGGGGAATCCCGCGTCGCTGCCCTGACCTCCGGAGCCAGCCTGGCCAGTCTGGCCGCCCTTGGCCCCGTTCTCGGTGCCGCCGCCACCGCCGCCCGTGCCGGAGGCGCCGCCGCCTCCCCGCCCGCCGTCCGCGACTCCGAGGAGGTCACCCCGCTCGTTCGTGATCGCGGTACTGCCACCGTGCTCGCCCTGCGCCCCGGCGCCGCCTCCCGACCCGTCCCAGCCGTTTCCGCCGAGCCAGTAGCCGCCCTTCCCACCTCCACCGCCGCTGCCCCCCGAGCCGCCGGTGGCGGCCGGCGCTACCTGGAGCTGGACGCTGTAGTCGTCGGTCTTGACGGTGCACGAGGAGAACGACCCGGCCCCGCCGCCTCCGCCGCCCCCGCCGCTGGCGCCGCCCGCAGCGCCCGCACCGCTGGAGGAGCCGCCCCCGACTCCGCTGCCGGGCTTGCCTCCTTCGCTGCCGGCGCCGCCTCCGCCGCCGGCGGCGCCGCCGCCTCCGCCGCCCGCACCCCACATGAACACGGTGAACGAGTCCACGCCGTCCGGGACCTGCCACTCGGCGTTCTCGGTGAAGACCTTGAACCCGTGGTCGAGTACCGATCGGTGTGCAGGAGCGGCCACGGCGGCCGTGGCCGTCATGGTGGTAGTGGAGGCGAGGAGGGACAGGGCCACTGCGGTCAGGACACCACCGCGTGCCGACCGGAAGATCTTCTGAATATGTGTCATGAGCGCCATGGTCGAGCCCGGCCGTGTCCAACGATCCGATTCGGGACACCGTTCACCCGAAGTGCCGAAGACACCCAATGCCTTGACCCAGCGGCCAAGCCTCCACAGACGCAGCCAACACCCCGTCGGATCGGTGCCCCTCGCCGAGACTGAACGGGCACCGAGGGAGCGCGCCTCTACAAGCGCCGCACTACCGACGGCTACGCAGTGTGACATTCGCGGCCAAATGACTCCCCGTCAACTGGCCGCGAGTGGGGAATCTGAACCGGCCACTAACACTGGTCCGCAAGATCACTACATTCTGGAATCAGTGCTGCGAGTGATCGCGGGCCGTCGGGACCTGGGTATAGGGGGTGTTGTGCTGCTGTGCCAGGCTCTGGCTCGTGACATCTCGGACCGGGTGTCTTGTCCTACCTTCGCCGACCTCCAGCGTGGGAGCACTGCCACCGGACTGCTCCGGGCGTGTCTCGAGGGTATGCGTGCTGCGAACTGGGCACTGTCTCACCGCTGACCGCCCTGCCGGTCCGGTGGCGCGGACCGGCAGGCTATAGAGCAGGAGGTGCCCCCCTGGCGATCCCAAGTACACCGATGTGGCCGGTGGTTGAGGGCGAGGTCGTCCTCGGTGTCGACACACACCGGGACGCCCATGTGGCGGCCGTGCTTTCCGTGGTGGGGGTGGTCATGGACACCAGGTCTTTCCCCGCTACAGCGGCGGGCTATCGCGAACTTTGGGTGTGGGCCAGTGGGCTGGGTACGGTGCGCAGGGCCGGGGTGGAAGGGTCTGGCAGTTATGGAGCGGCCCTGTCCCGCTGCCTGCTGGCACGCCGGGTTGAGGTGTTCGAGGTGAACCGCCCCGATCGCTCGGTACGCCGGCGGCGGGGCAAGCCGGACGCAGTGGATGCGCAGGAGGCGGCGCGGGCGGTGCTCAGCGGTCGCGCCCACTCCCAGGCCAAGTCCGGGGATGGACCGGTGCAGTGTGCCCGTCTGTTCAAGCTGGCCAAGGACTCCGCGACCAAGGCCCGTACGCAGGCGGTCAATCAGCTCAAGGCGGTTCTGATCACCGCGGAACCCGATCTGCGTGAGCGGCTGGCCGGCCTGAGGACGCCGGCACTCGTCCGCGTTTGCGCGCAGTTCGGCGACGGCGAGGGTGCCGACGGCGAGGGGGATGCCGTGGCGCGGGCCACCCGCATCACCCTGTGTCTGTTGGCTCAGCGGATTGGGCAGCTGGCGGGGCAGATCCGGGACATGGAGCGGCGCCTGGCCGAGCTGGTGGAGCGCCATTTCCCGCAATTGCTCGTTCCGGTCGGCATCGGCCCGGACAGTGCCGGCACCTTGCTGATCACGATGGGCGACAATCCGGAACGCTTGTGCAGTGAGGCGGCGTTCGCGGCGCTGTGCGGGGTCAGCCCCGTCGAGTGCTCCTCCGGCAGCCGGCGTCGCTATCGGCTCAACCGTGGTGGTGACCGGCAGGCCAATGTCGCGCTGTACCGGATCGTGCAGGCCCGGCTGCGCTGGGACGCGCGCACGCAGGCGTACTACCAGCGGCGTGTGGCGGAAGGCAGGACCCGGCGAGAGATCATTCGCTGTCTGAAGCGTTATGTGGCCCGGGAGTTCTACCGCCTCGTTCAGGGGCAGCGCCGGGACAGCGGGCGGCTTCCTGCTGGATGAGGTCGAGTTGGTGGCGGGCGCAGTCGGCAAGGAGGATCCAGTCGCGCAGATGTCGCGGATCGCAGGCTTCGGCCTGGTCGAAGGCTTGTTTGATGACGGTGGCGGCATCGTGCAGGACGGAGCCGTGCAAGCATTTCGCCTGGCTTTCGGGCCTGGCCGGAGTGCGCGCTGACCTACTACTCAGTCCGGTTGCTCAGTCCGGCGGCACGTACAGCCTGATCCGGAGATGGTCGACGGGCTGCTCTTGTCATCCTTCACGCAGGGGTGGAACGGCCTCGGGATCGACACACAGTAAGCCCGCCACGCCCGGGTTCCTGTCGCCAACTCATGCGAATGTCAGGGGTGTTTGGCTACAATGGATGGCGGTTGACGAGACCCTTGAAAGGCAAGGTGCATCGGTGCAGATGGTGGCCGACTTTCACGGTGCGGCGGCGGAGTCTCTATAGGGGCGCCTGGCCGGCGCTCTCCTATGGCGACGCCCGTTGGGCGGCGACGTCGTGATTTGGATCCGGCGGGCTCAGTCCTGCCCTGGTTCCGTGACGGCGCTCTGACGATGCCTGGGAGGGTTTTCCTTGTCCGTAACCACTTCTACCTGCGACCACCGCGTGTACCACGTAGTCGTCGTCGCCTTGATCTCGATGGTTGTTGGCCTTACCGCCGGAGTCAGCTTTGCTGCTCTCGGACAGTCCCCGCTCACCGCTGTTGCTTCCGGCGGGGCTGTCGTGCCGTTCGTGTTCTCTGCCGGCATGACTGCTGTCGCGTACGTGAAGCGGCAGGAACAGTAGGCGACCTCGTGGGGTGGCCTTCAGGTCACCCCACGCCTGTCACTCGGCGAGCCCCGAGTCCTTACTAGTCAGCGATGGCGATGGCGAGGGCGGCCGCAGACTGCTCCTCGGGCTCAGACCCATGCCGTTCAATGCGCACACGGCGTTGGCCGCTCTCGGTGCCGTGCGCGAGGCCGAGTTGGGTGACGAGGAATGGACTGCTCGACTACGCAGTGGTCGGGCCCCAGCGTGTGCCACCTACCAGATGCGCTCATTTGACGAGTTCGGCGTCAGCTGACCCAGATGCCCTTGGGTGAGACCCGGCGGGCGAGGCGCCGGCCGGCGTCGCTGACCGGCGTTGACCAGGACACGTCGGCCACGTGGCATTCGAAGTCGTCGGCGAGCGCTTGAACGAGCGTGGCGCCGACGCCCTGGCGGCGGTAGATGTCCGCGACCCAGATCAGGACGATACGCGGGCGCAGCGTGTCGTCCTCGTCGCCGTACCGCGAACCGTTGATCAAGTCCCAGCTGCGGTGCTCGCTTGTGTCGTGGGCGGCCAGGTAGCCGATGACGTGACCGTTCGCTGTCAGCAGGTAGGCGCGCACGTTGTCCGAGGTCGCTTCGGGCTCGCCAAGGTGGGTCCACGAGTTGAAGTCGTAGTGCTCTTCCTTCTGCGGCATCCGCGCCACCCGGTTGGCCAGTCTGCGCCATGAGATGGGGGACTGCGTCGTCACGATGGCCAGATCGCTGTGCCAGTCGAGGTTCTTGGGCGGCCGGATGCCGAACGTCCACGCTGTGTGGTGGGCGGTGTGCTCGTTCCAGCCGTCCACCAGATCGTGCAGGCGCATTCCGCAAGGGCACTTGTAACGGTCTGGTGTCGTGACCTGACGGAATTCGACGCGGGTCGCCCCGGAACTGAGGCCCTGGTCTTGGCCGCCCACCCAGGGGCGGACGGGCATACCGTCCGGCTCGACATGACCGGACCAGCGGTCCACCCAACCGGGATACCGCTCGGGGAGTTCCTCCCGTAGCTGCTTCTCGACGGGCGACAGCGTCGGGCGGACCCATACGCTGCCGGCGGTGGCCCTGCCGTTGAGGCGCACTCCATGCTGCTTGGCCTTGCGCCGCAGGAACCTCAGGAATACGCGGGGCGGCGGGTCGAAGTCGACGCCACGGACCAGCTCCCGCTCGCCGGGAGCCAGCCAGTCATCGACAGGCAGAGCCATCTCGTCAGCGAGCGCCCGAAACATTCCCTATTCATGGTTGCGCTCGGCGACGCGCAGCGCCTCGATCGGTAGCCTCGACGTGCCGGAAGGGAACGAACAATGTGACCCAGCCTGGGCCGTTGCTCCATGTGAACGAGTCTGTGGCGCCTTCGTACCAGATGCGGTCCATGGCCGCACTGCGCGCCGCATCGACGGCTTCGCTGTAGGAAGCGGGCAGTTCGGGATCGAGCCCCTGCCGCCGTGCGATGTCGGCATACCCGTCGCGGTCGAGGGTGACCGTGGCGTACCAACGGGAGGGTCGGACGCGGATCTTCCGGGAGCGCCAGTCGTATGGATCAGGGTCGAGGCAGACAGTTCGCTCAGTCATGTGCTCCGCTCCGTGGGTTACACAGTTCGGCCATTCGAGGTAGATCGTCACGCACAGGCTGCCTGCCTCTCCTGGCCAGTACCAATAGCGCTCAGCGCCAGCCTGGTTGGTGCCGCATCGCAGGGTGTGTCGAGTAGCCGGTGTTCAGAGCGCCACCGGAGCCACGCACCCCAGCCTCTCTGCGTGCCATTGGATGATGCGTCAGGCGTGGGTATTTCTGTACTCCGGCTCGCCACTGTCGAGGACGCGGAGCAGGGACGCGGTGACGACGCGTGTGCTGCGGCCGATGCGGAGCACGCGGCAGGGGAATTCCCCGCGGCGGATCAGGTCGTAGCCCTTCGCCCTTGAGAACCCGAAGGCCCGGGAAGCGTCCTCGACGCTGCCAGTTCCGGCCCAGGTGGCGCGGATGCGCGAGGGGCTGTACTGGGCGTCCATGTCCGCCATCACGTTGTTCTGGCTGTGCATGTGTGACTCTTCGGTTCCTTTCAATACGGCTGCGGCTGCGGAAATATCCCCGGACTCTGTGACGTTCTACATGGAGACGATGCTGGGCGTCAGGTTCCTGGCGAGCGAGTACGTCATCGACTGCGTCGACGGCGGACGGATCGACTCGCTGGGGCTCAACGAGAATTTCGCACCCGTGATCGTCGAATATAAGCGCGGCACCGACGCAGGGGTGATCAATCAGGGCCTCTACTACATGGCGTGGCTCATGGCCCACGAGGACGTCTTCCGGAACCTGGTCCGCGACCGGCTCAGGGGCACGGCTGCGTCCCAGATCCTGTGGAGCGCACCCCGGCTGATCTGCGTCGCCGGAGACTTCACCCGCTACGACGCGCACGCCGTGCTTGAGCACCGACGCAGTATCGACCTGGTCCGCTACCGGTACTTCGGCAACGACCACGTCGGCCTTGAGACCGTGGCCTCGGTCACTGGGCAGTCGGCCGCCGCCAGGCGAGGCCGTCGGCACGCGGCCGGGCTGCCGACTGGCCGAAGGCAGGACGGCGCGATGGCCGAGTTGGCCACGGCCGTCGACGAGGCTCTGCTTGGTGTCGGGGACGGCATCACCCGGGTCCAGCGCAAGCAGTACCGCGCCTACCAGCGGCTGCGGAACTTCGCCTGCGTCTGCCCGCCCCAGCAGACCAAGCTCCTCGTCTACCTCAAGGCCAACCCCAAGGGCGTCGACCTCGTCCCCGGCTTCACCCGGGATGTGACAGGGCTCGGCCACCACGGCACGGGCGACCTGGAGGTGCAGCTTCGTACGGAGCGGGACCTGGAGCGCGCCCAGGAGCTGTTCCGCCTCAGCTACGCCGCGGCGTAGCGGGCTCTCGCCCGGGGCACTGGCCGGGCAGTGTGTGGAGTTGTGGGTGGTCGTCGTGCTGCTGCCTCTCGACGGGACGGTCAGGGGTGGCGGTGGACTACCAATGGTGCGGAGGATCCCCGGTTTCGCTAACCGGGGATCTCGTGCTATGTATCGCCCTGCCCGTGGTGCCGTTGCGTGTCCCGCTGGGGCCTATGGGGTGCCGTTCCACAGCATGTCCACTTCCTCCGCGCTCGGTTCGTACCCTTCGGGTACGCGGCTGCCGCCCGTTGCTCAGCGGCCTCAGTGGTGTCCCGGAGGGCGATGTTCAGACGGGTCAGCAGCGCGAGCACCGGCTCGTATGACTTGCCGGGTGAGCGCCGCAAGGGAGAGACCGCCTGGGGGCCAACCGACACCAGGGCGGCTGTCGCTGCATCTGGCGCAGTGATGTTGCCCCACCTGATCCCGCTTCGCAGGTGCCGCGGCACGGCACGTGGCTTTCATGCTGGAGCGTCTCCAGAGCATCAGGGGCTGACAGGCGCTGAACGACGAGCGACTGTCACCTCCGCGCACGCGTCGCGGCAAAGCCTCATGGACACACGGTAGTTAAGGAACTCCGCCCGATCGTCCGTTCACGGCGTTGCGGCCCGCTTTCGGTGACTGCTTCCCCCCCCGTCGACCTGAAGGAGGGTCATCCCCTGTGGTCAGCGCGTCGTGCCCAGGCGGAGACTGTTGCTAGACAGGCGTCGCGGAAGGTGGGTTGGTTAACGAGGGCGTCGATTTCTGCCGCTTCGTCGGGGGTGAGCAGGTCCCGTTGGAGGAGCGCGGGGCGGATCTGGTCGAAGGTGGCTTGCCATAGCTGGTGGGAGGGACTGTGGTCCCCGACGGTTCCGACGCTGATGTGCAGTCCGGGCTGCGTGAGACCTGCCTGTAGGAGAGGGGCGGGCTGGGTCCTCGCCCAGTGCAGGTCGGTTCCCACCGTGGTGCTCAGGAGTTCGGCCCCGGCGAGTGCGACCTTGCGGAAGAGCGGATGGGGTGAGGACTGGGCAGGGAAGACGTCGGGGTCTTCCATGACGAGCCAGCCGCCGGATTTGAGCCAGCGCGCGGCCTTGGTCAGGATCTGCTGGCGGGCGGGAAGGTGGACGAACAGGGCCCGGGCGTGGATCAGGTCGAAGGTGCTCGGGGCGAAGTCGTCGTGGGCGACGTCATGGCGCAGGACGTGCAGGTTGTCGGGCAGGTCGCCGGTGAGGTAGCCGGTGTCGATGTCGGTGGCTGTGGTGCGTCCCCGGGGGCAGGTCGTTGCCAGCCAGCGGGCGATGGATCCTGCTCCGGCGCCCAGCTCCAGGCAGTCCCAGGCGGGCTTGGGGTGCAGGCGCTGGATGATCTGCTGGGTCGTGGTGTCCCAGTCGGCCTGGAGGGTGAGGAGCCGGTCGAGCTCGGTCGCGGTGCGGTGTGCGAAAGCGCCCTGCTGGTAGCCCTGCGGCCCCCCGTGCCGGTGCCGCGGGCGGCTGGGAGAAGTGGTGTGCTGGGTCATAGCTGGGCGGTGACCTTCAGGTGGGGCGTGGTCCTGCTGATGAGCCCGTGGGGGGCGGGTGTGTAGCCGTCCGCCCAGCGCAGTTGTGGCAGGTGGCGGAGGAGGACCGAGACGGTTTGGCCGAGAAGGCGGGCCAGGTGGGCACCGAGGCAGAAGTGCCAGCCTGCGCCGAAGCCCAGATGGTCGGCCGAGGCGGCGAATTCCTTGTCGATCCGCTCGGGGCGGTGGATGTCGAAACGGTCGGGGTCGGGGAAGTGTTCGGGGTCGCGGTTGGCGGACGCCAGCACGCAGGCGACGGTGGCGCCGGCGGGCACGGTGCCGCTGGGCAGTTCGATGGCTTCAGCGGTCTGGCGGACGATGATGTGGGTGGGTGGGTCCCGGCGCAGCGACTCGGCCCAGGATGCGTCCAACAGGTCGGGGTCGTCCGCCACGGCGGTTTGCGCGTCGGGATGATCGATGAGGTTGGTGAGGAAGAGAGCGAGGGCTTTCTCGCTCGTGTCTGCGCCGGCGGCCAGCAGAAGGCTGCACGTCCCCTGGATCTCTCGGTCGGTCAGCAGCCGGCCCTCGACCCGGCTGGTGCACAGCGCCGACAAGAGGTCGTCGCCGGGCTCGGCCCGCCGGGCGGCGATGTGCGGTTCCAGGTAGGTGAACAGGGCCTGCGAGGCATCCAGGCCGCGCTGGAGAGTAGCCGGATCCTGCCGGTGGTCGGCCACGAAGGACATGCCCGCGTTGTACCAGGGCCGTAGTCGCCGCGCGTCATCGGCAGGCAGGCCCAGGACGGCCGTCATGACGCGGATGGGCAGCCCCTGGCAGAACGAGGTGACCAGATCGGTGCTGCCCCGCAGGCGGATCTCCTCGGCGGCCCGGCCGGCGAGTTCCTCGGCCTCGTCGAAGGCGGCCTGACGCAGGGCGGTCAGGGCACGGCCGCGGAAGGCCGGGGACATCACAGCCCGGTGCGCGGTGTGTTCCGAGTCGCCCATCTCCAGCAGGATGCGTCCCACCATCGGACCGCTCTGCCACGAGTAGTTGTCCGAGGTGAAGCGCGGGTCGCACAGAGCGGCGCGGACGTCGCGGTAGCGGCTGATCACCCACGCGTCCAAGGGCTCATCGCGCATGAGGGGAAAGTGCTCACGCAGCCGCGCGTACACAGGGAACGGGTCCCTCTCGAACTGCGCCCACACCAGGCTCGGCGGAGTACAGCGAGTGTCGACAGTACTCGTCGGCCGGCCACGCCAGTGGTAGCGGCTGGAAGTCTGGTGCCAGGCCAGGACGTCGGCCATCGCCGCGGCCAGCACTTCGGCGAGCCGCCTCGCCTCGGCCGCCTCCCCGCCTCCCCCGGGGAGCTGCGCCTTCTCTTTCTCGAACGCCACGACCCGGTCACCGATCATGTCCCGGACTCCGTCGACAGCCTGCTGCCAGGAGCAACCCCACTGGCGGTGGGCGACCCTGACGAGGTTCGCGTCCTCGCCCAGCAGCAGGTCCTTCTCCAAGGAGTACAGGTCGTTCACCCAGCCCAGGACGTCGCCGGCGAAGCCGCGCAGCCTGGCGACGCCAGCCCCCAGCGAGCCGGTCCGCGGCGGCTGCAGCTCGTGCACCAACTCGATGAGGTCGAAGAGGATGTCCACGCCGAACAGGTCGGCACGCAAAGGCGGATACCCCTCCAGCGTCAACGCGCGACAGTCTGCCTGCCCGGTCCGGTGGCCGACCATCCGACACTGCGCCGCCAGATGACGACCCACGTGCTCGTCGAAGGCCACCTCCCTCCCTGAGGCGAGCAGGCGGCGTGTCTGCGGCAGCAGATCCTCCGCCAGGACCTTCAGCATCGGATCGCCTTCGGCATCGCCGTCGCCATGCCCGCTTCGGAGCACGCAGAGCGCCCGCTGAACGAACGTCTCCAGGACACCGCCGTCAGCCCAATCCCCGTTGTCGACCCGGTCATCGAGCACCAGCGTCCAGACGAACCACTGCATCAGCATCCGCGCTCGCTCCCGCGACCCTCCCCCGGTCAGCGCAAGCCCGACGTCCAGGATCCCGGACGTCTCCATCCGGTCCCGCCCCCGCGCACCCACCAGCCCGTGCCGATGACTCCACTCGCACACCTCGCGCACCAGGTCAGCGGCATCACAACGGGGTGCCGCACCCGTACTCGGGAACGTGAGGTCCGGAAGCTCGAATACCACGGGATCCGCGACACCACTGCCCGCCATTGAAGTCCTCCGTAACCGGCGCGAGCCCTGCACTCCAGAAGCAACCAGCAGGCAAACTACGACAGGTGGTGATGAGACACGGTGTGTAGCCGGGCGCACTGCCAGGCGTGCGGATGCGCGGCTCAGGCGCGTCTACAGCCCTCACGCCAGCCGACGCGCCACGCCTCCGGAATCCGTGGCACTGGTCGACCATTGCCTGTGGCGCGGCCATGACACCAGCGCCCATCCCGGCGAGGCCGTACCCACCGCGCCGGAACGGGAAAGGCGGATGGGCGCCTCGCGGCTGCCCCGTTACCGCGAGCCGGCCCAGTCCCTCAAAGACCTGGTCAAGGCCGCCGGACGGCGTCGGCTGCGGTGTTGCACCTGGCGCCAGGGCAGCAAGGGGTCGTTGACCAGCCGGTTCATCGTGATGGAGGTCCGCCCTGCCGGCGTCGCGGCGACGAAGGCAGCGCGGGAGCCGGCGGCCGTGCAGGGTGGGACGGCGTTCTGCCTGCCAGTCCCTGATCGCCGAATGGCCGCCACACCAGGATGAGCCCACTGACTATTGGCCGGCCAGCCTGCCCGTCGAAACCGCGCTGCGACACCTCGTCCGCATGGCGAAGATCCGCTGGCGGATCGAACACGACTACCGCGAGCTCAAACACGGCCTGGGCCTGGACCACTTCGAGGGCCGCAGCTGGTGCGGCTGGCACCACCACGTCACCCTCGTTACCGCCGCCCACGCCTTCCTCACCCTCCGCCGCCTGGACCCAAAAGCCCAAGCGCCGGCCTGACCTTCTACCAAGTCCTTCAGACCCTGCAGGACCTGTTGCTGTGCTGGACCGGCGCATGCCCCGCCTGCCACCGAGACTTACCGTCCCCGTCCCGGACAGACGACCACCCACCAGGCACAACCCAACGAAGCACTATGAGGCCGGTGTTGAGCAGGTCGACGTCGTCCGGGAGAAACGAGTCACCAGCGGTCGCAGTCATCGTGATGCCCTTCTGAGTGTGGCGGAACGCCTTGCCGAGATATCCTCGCCTCCGCGAGGGGAGGCGCCACTTGGTGCTGCTGGGGGCATCCTCGGCCCACGGCGCGGGCCGCCACTGCGGGGGGCTTGCCCCGCGCAGCCTCCACGATAGTCGGCGCGTGTGACAGCCGGGTTTTGGGCGGGGACGAGTGGGCCCCTGACAGGCCGGCGGGGCCTGGACACTGAAGGATCGGCCGGCCCCGGCTCACCCGAGCCCGGCGCTCACCGAACCTCCCCACTCACTTGAGGACTTGATCAAGTGCGGCGGGGAGTAGCCGTGGTCGTTTGGCGCAGGTTAGGGGCTCATCGGGTTCGCCCGGGAAGGAGGGCGGCTGGTGGCGATGCTGCCACCGGGGCCGGGGCCGGGGCCGGGGCCGGGGCTTGCGTGGTACGGAGCGCTGGGCCGTCAGGAGTCGTCGGGCGTACGCGTCGCTGGCCGTTCCCCTCGGCCAGTTCGAAGGTGACGTAGTGCAGCAGGGCTGCCGGGGCTTGTGCGGACAGAGTTCAGCAGGGTGCTGACGATTTCGGCTGGAGTTGATGCGGTCGCTGTGCCGTGCCAGAGAAGGTCGCTGACTGGGGTTTCGTAGGCGGCGAGGGGCCACTTGATGTCGCGGCCTTCGGCGTCGTGGTCGAACAGAGCGCGCAGGGTGAGTGATTGGTGGTTGGCGATCGAGGCGTTGTCGTCCCAGGTGTACTTCTCCCACTCGCCCTGGGCCGCGAGGAAGTTGTTCAGGAGGGCTTCGTGGTCGCCGGGGTCGGCGGCGTAGACCGGGACGGTTTCCGCCTTCGGGGTGGCCGGCTCGGACGACGATGTCGGTGTGATGCTGGGCTCTTCCGTGGTCGTGTTGACGCGTGCCTGGGTGGCTTGCCGTTCGGTGTCGGTCGCCGGTGCGGGACCGAGGCGTAGGGCGTCGCCGTGGAGGCGCTCGAACTCGGCGATGGCCTGGGCGGGGCTGTCGTAGATGTCGGAGACGACGCGCAGGTGGTTTTCGCCGTGGAGATGGACGCTGTGGCCGTCGCGGTAGGTGCCGACGGCGACGACGGTCCAGCCGTCGTGGGCGTGCAGGTGTTCTTCGCGCTCGGCATGTCTCGTGAGACATGCCGTCGGGACGGGCCGGCCTGGGGTGGGCAAAGGGAAGGCCCGGTCGCTTGCTGACGCTGAATTCGCATCAGCGCATGGGGTACTTCCCGAAGGTGGAGGACATCCCGAAGGTGGTGGCGGAGTTCGTGCGGCGGGCGGTGGAGCTGCAGGAGGGCAGGCGAGCAGGACCTGGCCGCCGTCGGGCTCGGGCAGGCTGCCTGACGCAGCCCCCGTCCGGGGATGTGTGGCCGCGCACCGTCAGCGCGGACGCGGTGGTGATGTGAGCCATGGGGAGTACGGGCCTGACCATCGAAAAATCGTCGACGACGGCAGCCGGAGCACCTTCACGCTCAGCCTGCACTGCACTGTCCGCCCTCATTGTCGGGGGCTGCCCGGTCTTCGGCCTCGTGGAGTCCGGCAAGGCGCGACAGGGCGGTGAAGCCGTCCTCGGTGCCGGGCCAGTGGGCGCGTACGGCCCCGATGCCGGCCCTCCGGACGACCGAGCGCAGGACGAAGGCGACGATGATCGCGTCGTCCGCGTAGCCGATGACGGGCAGGAAGTCGGGAATCAGGTCGATGGGCAGCGCCAGGTAGACCATCAGCAGCCCAAGGCGAACGCGTACCCCGCGAGGGAGGCTCTTGTCGGCGGCGAGGCGGCGCAGCAGCCGCAGCAGGTCCGGCAGCAGCCGGATCGCCTCGCTGAGCAAAGCTCCCTTGGGGCGTATCAGCAGCAGGGCGATCAGCAGGGCCAGCCAGGCGGCGGCCAGGCCCGCACCGATCGCGATCAGTACATCCCACCACATAGCGGTATTCGCCTTCTTCAGTCGACCGCGTGCAGCCGCGCCGAGGCGGGCAGTACGGTCTCGGGGCTGCGTGCGGTGCCCTCGCCGGCCTGGGCGGCGATCGCCGCGTCCTCGAACGCGGCCAGCGCGGTCCGGCAGCGTTCCACCGCCTGGCGGGCCGCGTCGGCGCCGGGCGCTGCGAAGTAGTCGCGGGAGGCGATCTTCGCGAGCCACTTCTCGAAGCGTTCCAGGTCCGCCTCGGACTCCTCCACCTCCGCGTAGGTGGCGTTGCCGCGGGCGGTCTCCATCTCCAGTTCGGCCAGCAGTGCCGGTGTGCGCTCGACGACCTCGCCGTACTCGGTGTCCCGCTCGGCGTTGAACTGCCCGACCAGCTCGCCGTACTCCGCGTCGTCGGGGATCTCCACGGCCAGCCGGCGGGCCGTGCCGCCGTCGGCGCGTACGGAGGCCAGCAGCCGTTCCACCTGACGGCGCACCGGCTCGCGGTCGGGCAGCAGGCACACCGACTGCTGTACGTAGTGCGCGCCCAGCGAGCGCAGCTTGCGCCACACCCGCACCCGGGTTGCTGCGGGCGCGTCCGCCGTGCTCACCGACACCAGCAGGAACCGCTCACGGCCCGACATCGTCCCTTCCATGTAACGACCGTAACATCTGATCGAAACCTTCAGTACGATCAGCCGCTAGGGTGTGGCCGTCCCCGCTGCCCGGCATCCCGCTCAGCGGGGTGTTCCACCCGCTGCCTGCACCACGGAGGTACCCGCCGGTGATCCGGACCCTGCCCCGGCCGCCCCGCCTGCCCGACGCCCGTGAGGCCGCCACGGCAACGGCCGCGGCCCTCGCACTGGCTGCCGTGCTGGCACTGTTCGTCAAGGTCGCCGACCTCCTCGCCGAGCGGCACGCCGGACTCATCGACCACACCGTCCTCGGCGAGGCCGTCGAACACCGCAGCCTGCCCGTGACCGTCTTCCTGGAAGGCGTCTCCACCGCCGCCGAGATCCCGCTGATGGTCGCGGCCGGCCTGCTGGCCCTGTTCTTCGCCCGCACCCTGCGCAGCTGGCGTCCGCTGGTCGTGGTCGGCGGGGCCGCTGTGCTGTCGGTGGGCCTTGCGACCCTGGTCAAGGACGTCGCCGCCCGCACCCGCCCGCCGATGGCCACCGCCGTCGTCGCGGAGACCGGGTTCTCCTTCCCCTCCCGCCACACCACCGTCGCCACCGCCCTCCTCCTGGCGATGGCCTACTTCCTGGCCCGCCGCACCCGCTCCCGCGCCCTCACGGTCACTTGGTGGGCGGGCGCCCTCGCCCTGTCCGGCCTCGTCGCATCCAGCCGGGTCTACCTGGGCGTCCACTGGGCCACCGACGTCACCGCCGGCTTTGCCCTCGGCGCCGCGGCCGCCCTCACCCTCATCACCGCCGACCTCGGCCACCGCATGTGGACCCGTCGGCACCACCCAGGCGGGGCCAACGGCTCTTAGATCACTTCGAAGTTGGCCATCATGGCCATGTCCTCGTGTTCGAGGTTGTGGCAGTGCAGCATGTAGCGGCCCCGGTATCCGTCGAACCGGGCGAGGACTTCCACGACCTCGTACGGGCGCACGTCGACGGTGTCCTTCCACCCGGCGTCGCAGGGATCCGGCGGCTTGTTCCCTCGGGCGATGACCTGGAACTGGGCCAGGTGCAGGTGGACGGGATGGCGGAAGTCGCTGCTGAACCGCCAGCGTTCCACGCTGCCCAGCCGCGGGGCGGCCCATACCTTCGAGGAGCTGAACGGCTGCCCGTTGATGGTCCACATCTGCCGCTCCTCGCCGTCGCCCGTACGGCGGAAGTCGAAGGAGCGCACCGGCATCGCCCGGGTCGCGGTGAGCTTGTCGAAGGCGGACAGGCGGGCGGGTACCCGGCTGTCGTCCTTCTCCCTGCGCACGATGTGGAAGCGCATCACCTGCCGCATCCGGCCCTCGGCCGCCGTGTTGACCAGGGTGATGCGGGTGCCGACGGGATGTTCGGAGAAGTCGACTACGACGTCGAAGCGTTCGGCGGGCGCCATCGCGAGAGTGCCGAGGCGCTGGGGTGCGGCCAGCAGGCCGCCGTCGCTGCCGATCTGGACGAACGGCGGGTGTGCGCCATCCTCGGTGTCCAGACGCAGTTGGTAGCGGCGGGCGTTGGAGGCGTTGAGCAACCGCAGCCGGTAGCGCGTCGTGGAGACCTCCAGTACGGGCCAGGGTGCGCCGTTGACGAGCTGGACGTCGCCGAGCACTCCGTCCATGTAGGCGTCCTCGACGCCGGGCCGCCCGGTGCAGGTGGGGTCCAGGGCCGGGTAGCGGAAGGAGCCGTCCGCTTCGAAGGACCGGTCGGCGAGCATCAGCGGGATGTCGCGGTCGCCGCCGGGCAGGGGGAGCCGGTCCTCCTCCTCGTCGCGGACGATGAACATGCCGGCCAGACCGCGCCAGACCTGAGGGGCGGAGAAGTCCATCCGGTGGTCGTGGTACCAGAGCGTCGCGGCCCGCTGCGGCAGCGGATAGTCGTAGGTACGCACCGCCGTGGTGGTATCACCCGGCATCGAGTCCCCGTGCGCCGAGTGAGCCCCCGGTGAGGGGGCGGTCGCGTCGTAGCGGTTCTGGCCGGGCGCGCAGCGCGTGGGCAGGACGAGGTCGGTGGGGTATCCGTCGGATTCGGGCGGGGTGACGCCTCCGTGGAGGTGCATCGCGGTCGGTACGGTGAGCATGTTCCATACGCGGACCATCGTGCGGCGCCCGGAGCGGGCGGTGAAGGTCGGGCCAGGGAAGATGCCGTCGTACCCCCAGACCGTGGTCTTGCGGCCGGGCAGGATCTCCACCTGGCCCTCCCGCTGGTCGAGTTCGTAGAAGTCCGCGCCTGCCTCCGTGCGGGCCGGGCGCGCCGTCGGCGGCAACGGCAGCGGCACCCGGAACGGTTCGGGCACGGGGCCCGCCGTGCGCAGGATCCGCCCGGTGGAGGGCTGCGCGAGGCGGGAGTAGCCGGCCGCGCCCAGGGTGATGCCCGCACCCGCGCCGGCGGCGGGCGAGCGGGTGGTCCCCGGCCACTATCAAGTGGAGCGGTTCCTCGCGCAGCACCCCTCCGACGGTCAAGTCCGGCTCGCGAACCGGCAGCCAGGTGGTCACCACATCGATTTCACCGGTCCGCAAGGCTGTGAACGGATCGCACCGGCATGTCCAGCCGCGGGGACACGATGGTCGGCAACGACGTGTGGTTCGGATACGGAGCCACTGTGATGCCGGGGGTTCGGATCGGCGATGGTGCCGTGATCGCGGCCGGTGCGATGGTCACCGCCGATGTGCCGCCGTACACCATCGTGGGCGGGAACCCGGCAAGAACGATCAGGCAGCGCTTCGACGACAGCGACATCGAACGGCTCGTGCGCGTCGCCTGGTGGGACTGGCCCGTCGAGCTGGTGACGGCGAACGCCCGCACCATCATGGCTGGTTCGCCGCAGGACATCGCGCGCATCGCCGCCGCCGAGGGTCTGGAGCAGCAGCAGTGACGACGTGGACCGTCGAGGAGTACGCGGTGTGCGGTCGCGACAGCGGCCCGTACGCGCTCACCACGGGACCGGACGGTGCGTTGTGGTTCACCATGGTGCACAGCGGCCAGATCGGCCGGCTCGTCCCGGGACAGGAGCCGACCAGCCATCAGCTTGCCCCGGACAGCGGTCCGACGGTCATCAGCAACGGGCCGGACGGCGCGCTGTGGTTCACCGAGTACCGGGCCCACCGGATCGGCCGGATCACGACGGCCGGCCAGGTGAGGGAGTTCGTGCTGCCGACCGCGCAGTGCGGTCCCTTCGGTATCGCCGCGGGGCCGGACGGCGCGCTGTGGTTCACCGAGACCGCCGCCGACCGCATCGGCCGTCTCACCGCCGACGGAACGGTTGCAGAGTTCCCGCTGCCGCGCACCGGCGCGCTCCCCTCAGCGATCGCCGCGGCCGGGGACGCGATGTGGTTCACGATGCACCAGGCCAATGCCATCGGCCGCATCGGCATGGACGGCTGCATCACGGTCCACGAGTTGCCCACCGAGGCGGCCGCGCCGGTGGGTATCGCCGCGAGCCATGACGGTGGCGTCTGGTTCACCGAGATCGCGGCAGGCCAGATCGGTCGCCGGGCGCCCGACGGCTGGATCACCGAGTACCCGCTGCCCGACCGCTCGGCCCGGCCGCATGCCGTCACCACCGACGCCGACGGCACCGCGTGGTTCACCGAGTGGGGCGGCAACCGCGTCGGCTCGATCACCTCCGACGGCACGATCACCGTCCACGACCTGCCCACCCCGGTCTCCGAGCCGCACGGGATCACGGTGGGCCCGGACGGCGCCCTGTGGACGGCCCTGGAGACAGGCGCACTGGCCCGCATCGAACCGACCACCACCAGAACCAACGTCACCATTAGGAACACCGAGCAGAGGAACACCTCATGAAATACGCCCTCTTGATCTTCGAGACGCACGCGTCACGCGCCTTGATCCAGGCCGACCGCGACGCCTACCGAAAGGCGTACGAGACGTGGATCGGCGAGCTCGCGGCAGCGGGCAAGCTGGTGGGCGGCGACGCCCTCGACACCGAGCACCAGGGCCCTGTCACCGTGCGCAAGACGGCGGACGGATCCGCGGCGGTGACCGAGGGGCCCGTGCACAGCGGCGAGGAGACCCTCGGCGGCTGGTTCGTGCTGGAGGTGGCCGACCTCGCCGAGGCGATCGACCTGGCCCGCGGCTTCCCCACTCCGGAGGCGCTCGAAATTCGCCCGGTCCTCGAATCGGCCTGAGCAGCAGGTGGCCCTCGCCACCCGCTGCCCGGACATCCCGCGTGCCTGAGCAGCACGACCTGCCGGGTCCCAAGCGCTGCACCCCCTCACAGGAATTGACTTGATACCGACATCGGTGAGCTACCGACCTCTGACCGGCCCCGAGGAGATCGATCTCTTCTGCCGGCTCTCCTACGTCCTCGACCACGAACTGACCGACGACTTCGCCAACGGATGCCGCCGCCCCGAGTGGACCTGGGTGGCCCTGGACGGCGACCGTCTTCTCGCCCGGCTCGCCTGGTGGACAACCCCAGGCGGTGACATGCCGCTGCAGTTCGACTTCTTCGACATCGACGACACGCTGCCCAGGGCCGACCGCGACGAGATCGGCCTGCGGCTGTTCAAGACGGCGACGGCGACCGTCTTCCCGGCGGGCGCGAAGCTGCCGGAGTACGGCCGCTTCGTCCCGCCCAACTGGCATGAGGACCCCACGGCCCGCGAGGTGGTTGAATCCCGCACGCGCGTGTTGGAGAGCACGGGCGCACGGCTCTTGGTCGAGCGACTGCGGCTGCAGTGGACCCCCTCGTCCCTACTCCCGGAACTCAAGGAGCGTCTCGTCTTCCGCGCGGTGGCCGACCGCGAGGACCTCCTCGCCCTGATGACCCCGGTCATGGAGGGCACCCTCGACGCTCACGGTCAGGCTGACCTGGCATCCGGACTGACCCCGCGCGAGGCGGCCGAACGGCACTACGACGGAGAGTTCGCCAGGTTCAAGAGCCCGCACGAGTGGTGGCGCATCGCCGAACTGGCCGACGGTGGCGGTCCGGTGGGCTTCGTGGTGCCGGCCCGCAACAGCTACCACCCGATCATCGCGTACATCGGTGTCCTGCCCGCACACCGCGGCAACGGCTACATCGACGAGCTCCTAAGGGCTGTCCCGTAATCCCTGGCGGGCGCACGACGACAGCTACGGCACCTCGCCGCGTTGTCGGAACGTCCGGATACGCCCAGTATCCGGACGCCCCTCCGCCTTGCGATGCACCGCATCTGACGCCGTGCGCTGATCCACCAGGGATTACGGGACAGCCCTTAGCCGAGGGCACCCGCATCCTGGCCGCCGAGGGGGTCGACCGGATCAGGGCATCGACGGACCTCGGCAATGTCCCCATGGCGCAAGCCTTCGCCCGCGCCGGATACGCCAACTTCGAACGCTCCCTCAACCTGGTCTGGGACTGACCCCCAGCTGCTGCGTCTGCGAATCTCTCCCCCGACAGCCTTCGCCCCGTGTGACTTTCGCGTAAGTGTCAGCTGCAGGAGCTTGATGGTTTGGCTACGGCTGGGAACGGCCGTAAGGCGGGCCATGGGTGGCGTATCGAGATCGGGCTGAGGGCTGCGCAGCCGGGTGATCTCCTCGTGCTGGGCAGAAGCCGGTGCGGTTGACACCCGCTTCCGCGGCCAGTGTCCACGCGCTTCCGCTCAGCTTCTGGGAGGCCCTGGCCGCGGCGGCCGAGCAGACGCGACTGGAGAAGAGCGCGGCCTGGTGTCATTGGCGCTGCTACGAAACCCGCAAAGGCATCATCCGGGCCGACCTCACCCTCCGACCGGCCAGCGAGAGTCGTCGGAAGACGCCATTCTCCGGAGCTGGCATCAGCCGGAACGGCTGCCGTACTAGAGGTTCTGCCCCCGGCGGCCATGTGAGCCTGAGCTGGTAGGGGAGACGGAAGCGCCTCGCTCAGCCTTTGACCAGCAGGTCTTCGGTTGCTTCGAACGCGTGACGCACGCTGCGTTCTTCACGCGTACCTCGAAAATCCTCTTGACGACCTTCAAATCCTTGCGGTAAGCGTCCGCTTGCCGCTGCTCGTAGAGGGACCTCAACGACTCGACCAATCCTATGTAGTTGCCCTGCAGCTGACACTTCCTATTGGCGACGGCCAAGGCTTTTTCTCGCCGGGAAGGGGCCTCGGCTCTCTGCCATATCTGGTCCGTGGCAAGTGAGTTGGGGGACGAGTAGTGTGCACCCGCCTCCTGCTGCAGGCATTTTGACCATGTGGAATTAGCCTTGCGTGCGCGCGGATCCCGACCCAATGCGCTATTTGCTTTATGGCGGAGTTCGAGCAGCATGTTCACTGCGTCCATCTCGGCTCCTGGATACACAGGGTCGAACGGAAGATCGACTCCGGTCGAGAGTATTTCGTCTGCGCGTCCAAGGCATCCGAACTTGGGGATCTTCTTGCCGGCGTGACTTGTTGGTCCGCGCCCTCTCGTGCCGTTCAGTGTCAGCAAGAATTCTTCGCTGGGCCGGGCTTTGGGCTTCGGGTTCTCCTTGACCTTCTCGCTACTCGGTGGTGCGTCATGGAATCCCAGCCTGCGGGCCGTCTCTGCGTCGCGATAAGAGGCGGTCGCCGGCTGGAGGATCAGGGAGCTTACGGGGCCTTCGGTCAACGCTGTGACGGGGCCTTCCGGCTTGAAGCCGTACCCCTGGAGGCATCGACGGGCAAGAATTTCCTTCGCCCGCTCTACGAGTGCGCTCTCCTTCGCGGTGGGCAGATAGCGTCTGAAGGGCGTCACGCTCTCATCGCCCGTGGTCATTTTAGGGACCTTGGCCAGTGGAGGAATGCCTGAATGGTCGGTCCCGCAAGCCGTGAGAGCAGCGGATGCCGCGACCAGTGCGACGGAGAGGAGGCCAGCGGCTCGACGAGTATTCAGCATTGCTTTCCAATTTCCGTTGTGCTGCGTAGTTCATCGAAAGCCGGCTGTGCGGCGACCTCGTAGCGTGATCGCCGCACAGCCGGCTCAGTTCCTACCTATGCTCTGCCGATGCTGCCGTAGCCGCAGCCGGACACCACGCCGTTGCTGCCCACGCAACCCCAGACCGTGATTTCGGCGCCCTCGGGGTAGTTGACGTTCCAGTCCCATTCCACACCGGCGCCACCGGTGTTCCACCGCGTGTGCATGGGGGCAGAACCTGACCCGTCCTGGAACTTTCCTACCGCCGCATATCCGTCCTTCATGGTGTCGCCGACGGACTGAACATCTCCGTAGCTCTGAAAGAAGCCATATGCGCGGTCTGCGCCCCAGCCGTCCCAGGCCTTGCCGGAGTCCTCGCCGGCGGCAGCGGGAGCGGCTGAAGCGGTCACAAGAATTGCCGAGGCGGCAAGTGCGGTCAACGCCGCACGGCCCAACTTGGGCGACATATTTCTTCCTAGGGATTTCATAGGCCATGAATGGCAAGTTTGATGGGCGCATTAGTTGTGCTGTATTGCGCCTGTGCAGACGGCAGCGGTGAGCGCGCCGTTGGCGTCAGGAGATTACATTGAATTCATCCTCACGACAAGATCAATAAGGCGTGCTTTTGCTGATTAAGGACCAATCGGGACACAATTACAGCTCTTGAGTTAGTGATGGCGGTAGGAGCTGACGTCTTGTGAATTCCTGCGGTATGCCCCGTCTGGGCGCGCACTGCGCCCACGCGGTGCGTGCCCAGCTCCCGCGCCCCGGCCCGAGCTGGGGGCGGGCAGCGTCCGCCTCCGGGGTCGGACTCGTCGCCCGTGCCGCGGCCGCCAGTTGTCCCCGCCGAGCCTCAACCCACCGCAGCGGTATGGCCCTCCGTTCACCCGGGCGAGCTATACGACGAGCGCAAGCGCCGCCGTTTGCGGCCGGCGACACGGTTCCTACAGCGGCCGAGGCCGTGGCCGCGGTGCTCGGGCAGTACGCCGGTGCCGTAGTGAAGCCCGTCGCTTTTGCCGTCGCCCGGCACGACGAGCTCCGAGAAGCCGGCGATCGAGCCGTCCGGCTCATCGACGGCGACCACCGTGGTGAGGAGCTCCCCGCGGTCGGCGACGGCCTGGGCTGCGGCCAGAACCCGCTCGACGTCCCAGGCCACGACGCCGTAATCGGTGTCGTCCATCGGCATGTCGTCCATCGCGCGGCGCGAGTCGGCAAAGGTCTTGGCCAGCTCCTCGGGACGGTGCCGTGCCATGACGTGAGACGGTAGCCAGGGTGCGGCCGCTCGACGATCGCGTTGATCTCGTCAACCTTGCCGCTGTCCAACTCGTGCAGCGCAAGCCGGGCATACGTCGGTGTCAGCACCTTGCGGAAGCCGCTTGCGGCAAGGAAGTGATCGCCGGGCGTGTCCGCGCCGGCCTGCGCGATCACCGATCGCCTGCCCACCTCCCGCGCGGCAGCCACCGCCGTCTCGAGGAGTCGTGACCCGACCCGCCTGCGTCGCTCCGCCGTGTGCACATTCAACTGCAGCTCGGCCAGGTGCTCCTGGCCCTCCCGGGTGAACACCCGCAGAAACGCGGACCCGAGGGATCGCCGTCATCACCGCTGGCCGGCCACGCGAGGCGATAGCCAGAAGAGGTCCGGTCGGGCTCGGTGAGGGCGGTGATGCGGATGGGCAAGATGGCTCCGGTGAGGTCAATGGGGGTTGCCTACGGCCATTGTTGATCACGCAACCGGCCACGGGGGTAGGGAGTTCGGCGGAGCGGAAGGGGACTCCGCGCCACTGAGGCCCGCGTCGGGGGGCTCAGTTGCCGCCACGCGACTCACCTCCGCGCCCTCCGTCACGGAACGGCTGACAGGCTCGGTGGCTCAGGCGGTGCTGAGTTCGGGTCGCTGCTTTCGCTGACGACGATACCGACGCCCTCCCGGACTCGGACATCACCTCGTCCACGTCGATCCTCTGAGCTTGTTCGTTAACCTGCCGGAAGGTGCGAATTCGGGAAAACCACCGGTGGTGGCACCGGCATCGGCACGGAGCCCCCGAGACGGCGTCGGTGCCGGCCCGTCTGGACCCACACCCCTGTGGTGTGTCCGCACCGGGTCACCCGGAAGTCTTCTCGGCACGGTGCCGGGGGCTTCGGTGGTCTGGTTGTGCAGGTGGTATCTGCTGGTTGCCTGCCGCCGGGGGTCTGCAGCCCCCCGGCAGTGTGAGCCGTCGGTCAGCTCAGTCGTGCGTCGGCGTAGACCGCCATCGCGTCGCGCTGGTAGACGGCCAGCCCGTCGGTGATCTGGTCGAAGTTCGTACGGAACTGAGGGTTGTCGACGTAGGTCTGGCCCAGTCCCCTGTACGCGGCCGCGCACGGGGTCCAGAGCCGGCACACGCCCTGGTAATGGGCGTCCACCTCGGCCTGCACCGCGGGATCGGCGACGGGTGTGCCGGCCACCATGAACTCCGCCATGCGGATCATCTGCGCCGTCACCTCACGCTGCCACTGCTCCATATCCTCGGCGGTCGTCCCCGCGATGGCTCGCTGGGACTGCTCCCACTGCTCCGGCCACCGCTCGCGCGCCTCCGCCTCGTGGCGGTCGGGCTCGAAGCCCTCGAACAGGTTCTCCGGCCTGTTGATCTTTGCCATGTCGCTGTTGTCCTTGCCTTCCTCCAGTTCGGCGATGGTGCGGCCGACCGTGCGGGCGAGCGTCTCGAGCCGGTCGCGTTCCGCAAGCAGTCGTTGGTGGTGCTCGCGGAGCGCGGCCAGCTGATCCATCTGGCTGTCCAGGACCGCCTGGATCTCGCGCAGCCCCAGGTCCAGCTCTCGCATCAGCAGGATCTGCTGCAGCCGCAGCAGATCGGCCTCCTCGTAGTAGCGGTGCCCGTTGCTCCCGATCCACGCCGGCGGCAGCAGGCCGATCTCGTCGTAATGCCGCAGTGTCCGGGACGTCACCCCGGACATCCGGGCCACATCCGCGATCGACCAGGCCATTGCCCCGCCCCCCATCACCGGGCCGGTCTCTCCGGCCACACCGAAGACGGTAGAAGTTGACGCAGCGGAAACCGCAAGCCGGAACCGGCACCGGATCGCGGAACCACGGCTGCGGCTGTCCGAAGGCTCGACCCGTCGGTCGGCAACTACGCCGAGGCCGAACTTCCGAACCCGGGGGAGGCGACGTTCGCCGCCTACCTGACCGAGGTCTCCAACGCGCTGTGCGAGGGGCGGGGCTTCGGGGCATCGCCTCGCTCGACCGCCCGGCTCCTCGCGGCCAGAGCCCACGGCCTTGCGCCCACCGACCCTGGCGCCCCTGTTGGGGAGCCGCGAGCTCGTCCACTCTGCGTCATTTTCTTTGTTCGGGGCCTGGATCTGTGTCGTGGCGATGCATCCTGGACCACTGCGCAACGGGGAGGGGCACGGGGATTATGCAGATCAGTGCCGAAGAGGCCAGGAAGGCAGGGTTGGCCCAGATGTTCCTGGGACGGCTGTTGTGGGAGCATCCGTCATCGCTCCCACACTCATCGCCGTAGGCAAGGAGTTGCGCACGGAGGAGCGTACGGCCGACTGGACTGACCTTATTGCGCTTTCCGCATCTTTGATCACGGTCGTGGCGGCGCTTTTCGGTGAGAGCAGGGTCTACGCCGTGGTGAACGCGCCCCAGGGAAAGAACAGTCCTGGCTTCTTTCGGCCTGTCGCCACGACGGCGGTGTGGGGGATGCTGTCCCTGCTTCCCCCGGCATACGTGTGTACGCGGGCGGCGAGCGCTGACGGCGAGCCGGTCAGCCAGGGTATTTTCCCCGTCTACGGGGTGGCGGCCCTCCTGGCAACCCTGTGCGTGGACCGCGGCAATCGCCTGCCCCGCCTGTACGCGCGCGCCAAGACCTCCCGGGTGGTGAACTCCCCCGACGAGGTTCAGCCGCATACTTTTTGGCGACTGCTCTACGCGCCGCTACATGCGGGTTTCGAGCCGACGGACAGGTTGGTTCCGGCTCTGAGTCGGGCGAGTGTCCCCGTCGCCGCGCAACTACGCAGGTATGAGTGAAGAGATCAACGTTCACTGAGACAGGAGTTCCCGAGTGACACTCACGGTGCTGGCGAGCGCACGATAGTGATCGCATGGCAGTAGACGACTACATCGTTAGAGAGGCCAGGGGGGCCGTCGCCGCCGCGCGTGGGCAAGGCGACCGGCGGGCTGAAGCCAACGCGCTCCTCACACTCAGCCGTGTCCTGCGCGTGCGCGACGCCCGCTACCACGATGAAGCGGCACGCGTCGCTGAACAGGCCATGCAGATCACCCGTGAACGGCGGGCCCTCGAACGCCTCGAAACGGCTACACAGGCCGCCCGCGCCGCGCAGGCGCACGGCGACCGGGCAGCCGAGGCGCTGGCGTTACTCACAGCTGGCCAGGCCCTCGCCCTCCTGGAACGACCGGTGGAAGCGGAAGCCAACTTCGACCAAGCTGAAAAGCTCACCTACGACCTCATCGCTGCGACGAAGCGGGCTGCCGCCGACCCAGGGCGCCGCACCGAGTCGTTGACAGGGCTGCGCACATTGGTCACGCTCGGGGAGGCGCTGCGTGACGCTGGGCGGGACGACGTTGCAGGACGCATCAGCGAGCATGCCAACCATGTGGACCCCACTGCCATCGACGCCGCTATCCAAACAGCCGTGCAGGCCGCAGAGGGAAACCCCTCCGTGTCCAACCAGGTCTCGGATACCAGCGCCGGTTCGGTGATCCAAGTCGGAGTTCTCCACGGTGACTTGGTGGTCCACTCCGCCCCACGTCGGGTCGGCGCCGCGCTGCACGTCTCGGTCACCACGAAACAGGCGGAGAGCACGGCGTACTCCTACGAGAACGGGGGTGGGCATCCCGATGTCGAGGTGCACCTGTTCGTGGAAGCATTCACCGCACAGGCTGTAATCCTGCGTGAGCTTCGCCCGGTAGTCGTGCGACGAATCAACCAGTTCGGCGGAAGCAGTGCGATGATTTCCGAACGGAGGGATTTCCGAGTGGGACTCGACTTACCGTCCACCCGTTACGACGCAGGACTCGACGGGCAGGTGCTCAACCTGGACCGGGCTTTTGCCGCCGGAACGGCCGACTTCCCGTTCTACGTCACGGCCAGCGATCCGGAGTACTTCGTGATCCGGCCGGAAACGCGCAGGACGACGAACCTGATCGAATGGCGGCTGGAGCTGGACTGGTCGTGCCTGGGACAGCACGGCACCGTCACGATCGACCACGGACACAGGCCCTTCCTGTCAGGCTGAGCGGCATCACCCGCCTGCGTCCGCTCTCGAGCACACGAGCAAGGGCGAAGTGACACAAGGAGCCGGTGTCCCGCGCACGCACGGTGCGCGGGACACCGAGTTCTGTTGGCTCGGTGTTCTGTTGGCTCAGTTCTTGCCGGTGGCCGAGGTCTCGGTCACCGTGCACTCCGCGCCGGCAGTTGGCCGCAGTCGCCGCCGGCGCACTTGCTCAGCCAGTCGGCGAAGTCGGCGTCGTACTTGGTGCCGATGGTGTCGCGGAGCAGGCT